>NZ_JBFAKS010000002.1:168098-348378 GCF_040655855.1 Kribbella sp. NPDC050281
GACAGCAACCCAGGCGATCCGACAGCAGGTACTGACAGCAACCCAGGCGATCCGACAGCAGGTACTGACAGCAACCCAGGCGATCCGACAGCAGGTACTGACAGCAACCCAGGCGATCCGACAGCAGGTGCCGACGGCAACCCAGACGACGTCACGGCAGGCGCTGACAGCAACCCAGGCGATCGGACGGCAGGCGCTGATGCCAACCCAAGCGACGCCACGGCAGCCGCTGACGGCAACCCTGGCGGTCGGACGGCGGGTGCTGTTCCTGGGTTTGGCGCGAAGGCGACGATCACCGTCACGATCGATCTGCAGGATCTGAAGTCGGCTGCCGCGGATGCGACCGGCGAGGTGGTGTACGGCGATAACCTGTCCGCGGCCGCGATCCGGCGGCTCGCGTGCGACGCGAAGATCATCCCCCTCGTCCTCGGCTCCCACTCCGAACCACTCGACGTCGGCCGTGCCGAACGCCTCGTCAACCGCGCGATGCGCCGCGCCCTCAACGCCCGCGACAAAGGCTGCGTGGTCTGCGGCGCCCCTCCGATCCAGTGCGACGCGCACCACGTACGGTCCTGGATCGACGGCGGCCCCACTGCGGTCTCGAACTTGGTACTTCTCTGCCGCCGCCACCACATCGACCTCCACGCAGGCGACTGGACTATCACGATCACCGACGGCGTGGTCCACGTCTCCCGCCCCACCTGGGCCGACCCACCACCCATCCGAACAGCGACACCGGCCTCCCTCCGAGAAGCCGCGACCCGCGCGATCTGGGGCGAACCCTCCTCGACCGATCGGCGCGCGATCAAGCACACACCTTCCCTCGACGATCGACCGCTCGCGCTCCATCCAGCCGGCGCCGTCCCCACAGATCGCCCATTCGATCCCTGGCGCGACACCGCGACCACCTCAGGCCCCGCACCGTAGCGACCCGTGATCATCGCCGCCCACCCACAACCACCACTCACCCAACCCTGCCCAGCAACCGCCGACGCGTGACCATCACCGCACACCCACGACCACCCGCCCAACGATGCCCAGCAAAACCGCCCGCCCCGCGACCAACACCACGCACCCACAACCACCACTCACCCAACCCCACCCAGCAACAGCCGACCCGTGATCGTCGCCGCGCACCCGGGACGGCCACTCGCCGAACGTTGCCCGACGAGCGGCCGCGACGTGGCGATGTGACGGCCGACCACGGCCTCGACGCATCGGCACCGACCCGATGCAACGGCATAGGCCCGATGCAGCCACACCGATCCGGCAATGGGACGCCGATGCGGCGAAGGCACCGATCGACAGCGCCGCCGCCAGTCCGGGACGACCGCTCGCCGAGAGCTGACGCGCCAACGGCCGTCACGTGGTTGTGGTGGGGACGAGGACACCACCCGCCGATGATCGACCGTGCGGTCCATCCAGGTAACGCCGTCCGCAGAGCCCTCCGTCGCCCCCTGGCACAACGCAGTGATCAGCGATCGTCCCGGAACCCGCGCCGCACCCGGTCCCCGGACCGGCACCCGCACCCGCGCCGCACCCAAACCCCGCTCCCGGGACGACCGCTCGCCGAGCGCTGACCAGCCAATGGCCGTCACGTGGTTGTGGTGGGGACGAGGACACCACCCGCCGATGATGACTGTGCGGTCCATCCAGGTAACGCCGTCCGCAGCGCCCTCCGTCGCCCCCTCTGGCACAACGCAGTGATCAGTGATCGTCCCGGAACCCGCGCCGCACCCGCATCGCACCCAGGCCCCAGGCCCGCACCAAAACCCCGGGCCCGCACCCGCGCCCGAACCCCGAACCTGCACCCGCACCCGCACCGCAAACCCCGAGCCCGCACCCGCGCCCCGAACCTGCACCCGCACCGCAAACCCCGAGCCCGCACCCGCGCCCGAACCCCGGACCTGCACCCGCGCCGTACCCGAGTCTCGGACCCGCATCCCGGGCACCCGCACCCCGGGCCCGCACCCGCGCCGCGCCGCACGTGCGCCGCACCCAAACCCCGGCCCGCACCCGCGCCGCACCCGATCCCCAGGCCCGCACCGCGCCGCACCGCGCGTGCGCCGCACCCAAACCCCGGCCCGCACCCGCGCCGCACCCGATCCCCAGGCCCGCACCGCGCCGTACCGCGCGTGCGCCGCACCCAAACCCCGGCCCGCATCCGCGCCGCACCCAAACCCCAGCCCGCACCCGCGCCGCTCCTGAACCCCGCGCCGTACCCGAACCCCAGACCCGCATCCCGAGTCTCAACCGGGGCCCCGGACCCAAACCCCGGGCCTGCACTCGCGCCTCAACTGGTAGTCGAGTCCGGTGGCGCGCCGGCGATGTTGAGGGGCGATGGCGGGTAGCCGTCGTGGAGGAGGGCTGTCAGTCGGACGCCCAGGTCGGGTGGGAAGACGGGGTCTGGCGTTGCTACGAGTTCGTCGGCGGTCCACCAGTGGAAGCCGGTGACGTAGGTCTGCTCCTCGGGAGTCAGCGCCTGGAGCGATGGTGTGAAATGCAGCGTGCGGGCAACGAACCATCGCTCATCGGTGTCGGTCTGCTTTCCTCGCCAGGAATAGAGATGCCGTCGGCGCCAGACCTCCGGCCCGATCACCACCTCGCGTTGGCCGGTCTCCTCCAGGATCTCGCGACGACCGGCGGCGACGGCGTCCTCGCCCTGCTCGATGCCGCCACCGACCGGGTACCAGATGTGTTCGCGTTCAGCCGATTCACGGCCGCGCAGGAGGAGCAGCCGGTCGGTCTGATCAAGGAGCAGGATCTTGACCGTCCGCCGAACTGGCACGGCATGCCTCTCGGGCATCAGGCGGGCTTGATGGAGAGGTCGATGGCTCCCGCTGACCGGAGGGCTTCGACGACTCGGTCCGTGACGGCGAAGTGCCAGAACTGGAAGCCGGTGGAGAAGTGCAGGTCTTTGCTGGTGTCGTCGTCGAGGACGGCGAGGCCGATGAAGTCGCCTAGCGATTGACCGTCGCGGTCAAGTACCTCGACCGGGAATGTGCGGTACCCCGTCGCGCCGATCGATTCCAGTACGTCGATGAAGCGACGGGACGCGATCTTGGCGGCGCCGGTCGTCCAGACCAGGTCGCCCAGCCGCGTCCCCCGGTTCGAATGCACGAACCGGGGGACGAAACCGAGACGCTCGGTCTCACCGTTGGGGATGAGCTGGTAGACGTCGGAGCCGTCCGGAAGCAGCCACGGGACCGGGCTCGGGCGCCCCTCGAACTCGATCAGCACCCAGACGTCACGGTTGGTCGAGCGTGCCTCGAGGCGATAGGTCATGGGCAAGTGTAGGTATACAAGCCCTGGATGGAGTCCTTGTAGGCCAGGACCTGGGCCGCGGTCGGCGCCGGGTTCTGCTCGAAGAACGTCTGCCAGTGCAGGTTGTAGTCGTAGGCCATGCTCTGATGGTTGCCCGGGACACCTGTTCGCGAGCACCACCAGCGCAGGTAGATCGGGTCGTGGATGTTCGGGATGCCCGCCGCGTTGAACTGCGTCTCGAACTTCTGCGGCAGCGTGTGGTGGGCCTGCGACTCGGCCTGCGCACCGTGCGTCTGCAACGTGAGGTTGGGGATCTTGTTGGCGTTGGTGAACGGCAGGCCGATCCAGAACAGGCTGGACTTGACGCCGGTCGGTTCCAGGCCCGGAGGGCCCATCTCGGCGGTGAACTCACCGTCCTGACTGATCCCCCAGTCGTCCGGCTGGGCGGCGCACTCCGGCGGCACCGTCATGTCCGCCGTGACTTCCTTGAGGTCCTCGAGACCCTTCGGCTCCCCGCCCGGATCGCCGGGGACCGTGACGACCTGCGGATCCGAGTAGACGTTGACCGAGTCGAGATCCGCCGTGATGCAGTAGATCCGGAACCGGACCTGCGCCAGCGACGGAGTCGCGCTGTAGTTGCCCAAGGTGATGGACAGCTCGAGCTGCATGCCCGGCAGGACGACGACGCGAGCGTTGACGTCGACGGAACTGCCCGGACTGACGGTGTAAAGACCGGCAGGCGCCGCGGGGGCGGCGGCCTGGGCGTGTGCGGTCAGCGGCACGATCGCCAGTACGGCGGCACCGAGACCGATCAGGGTCTTACGGATGAAGGTACGCATGATCATGCCCGCCCTCAGCCCAGGACTACTTGCTTGTCCCAGCCGTAACACAGGTCCTTGGTCGGCCAGGACTTGTCCACGCAGGTCTGCCACAGGACCGTGGTCCCCTTGCCCATCGGAACCGGGCCGACGGTGAACTCTCCGCATCCCAGGTTGTTCGGGATCGTCTGTACGGCGCCGCCGACGGTCTTCCACTGCACATAGACCGAATCGTCGTCGCACGCCGTGTCGTAGACCCAGATGTGCTTGAAGACCAACTGGAACTCTCCGCGGGCTCCCGTGATGGTCTGGGTCCTGGTGACCTCGGTGGTCCGGGCCGACGCCGGCAGCGCGGCGGCGAGTAGCAGAGCGGATGCGATACCGATGCCGGCGATGAAGCGATGCTTGCGCATGGCAACTCCTTGGTTGGGGCGGTGACGCGTCTGAGGCTAGGGAGGCGGCCTGGCCCGTGGCGCGGGTTTTGCATCTTGCTGCAGCGCCCTTTGCACCTTGTTGCAGAAAACTGCCGCCGTCCGGCTCGGTGGGGGGCTTGACAGACAGTTCTCAGGTTGAGGCGGTAGGTTCCCTGCAGACATCTCGTGAGGAGGGTTCTGCATGTCCAAGAAGACCCATCAGCAGCAGCTTGCGGCCCGGAAGGCGAAGCGGCAGGCCGAGCGGGCGGCTGAGCACGCACGGCAGCGACGGAATGTGGCGATCACGATCACGGCGATCGTGGCGGTCGTCGTGGTCGTGGTCGGGGTCTTCGTGGTGATCGGGACCGGGAACGACGGGGACTCGCCGACGGCCGGAGCGTCCACGGCGCCGACCGAGCTGCCGGCGTCGGCCGGGCCGGACAACAAGCCGAAGAGCATTCCGACCGCGATGGCGGCGGCGCCGAAGCGGGCGACCCCGCTGCCGGCCGAGGTGAGCTGCACGTACAAGAAGGGCACCGAGCCGGCCAGTAGGAAGGTGAACCCGCCGGCCGACGGGAAGGTCAAGGCGTCGGGTACGTCGAACGTCAGCCTGGACACGTCCATCGGCGACCTGCAGTTGAAGCTGGACAGCGCGCTGGCGCCGTGCACGGTGAAGAGCTTCGTCAGCCTGGTCGGGCAGAAGTACTTCGACGGGACGAAGTGTCACCGGCTCACGGTGGGTGAAGGGCTGCAGGTGCTGCAGTGCGGCGACCCGTCGGGGACCGGGAGCGGCGGGCCGGGGTACAGCTTCGCGGATGAGGTGTTCCCGACGCTGAAGTACGGTCGCGGGACGCTGGCGATGGCGAACTCGGGGCCGAACACGAACGGGAGTCAGTTCTTCATCGTGTACGGCGATGCGTCCGGGCTGGGGCCGCAGTACACGGCCTTCGGGACCATCGACGAGCCGAGCCTGAAGCTGATCGACAAGGTCGCGCAGGCGGGCGTCGCCCCGCAGCAGAGCCCGACCGACGGTGCTCCCATCACCCCCGTGGAGATCAAGACCGCCACGTCGGCTGCCTGATCAAAAGACAAACCGCGCCGCCCGTCCCTCCGGAACGGGCGGCGCGGTGTATTTCAGAAGCGCAGCTGGCTATACCTTGCTCAGGCCAGGAGGCTGTACTTGGAGCGGGGCCAGGACAGGAGGGCTTGGATTTGGGTTATGCCGGCTTGCTCCAGCAGTTGCACCGGGCCTTCGGCGAAGTGGTAGAGGTTGGTGGCGGGGTCGCGTGCCTCGGTCCACGCGCGGTCGGCGTACGCCTGCATGGTCTTCTTGTAGCGCTGGTCGGGGGCGACCGAGTCGAGGATCAGCAGGTTCTTGAAGTAGATGGAGTTGAAGCGTGTCGGTTGCTTCCACAGCCGGTCCTCGGAGCCGTAGAAGGCGAGTGACGCATTGGCGACCGACTTCGCGTCGCGCAGGTACTGCCCGTCACCCGTTGCCTTGAACAACAACACGCCGGCGCCGAGCATCACGCCCTGGTTGTAGCTCCACTGGGTCTTCTCGACGGTCCCGGCCAGGTCGATGTGGTCCCAGTACAGACCGTTCGGCGCCAGCATGCAGGTCTGCGCCCACTCGTACATCCGCTTCGCCCACGTCAGGTACGACTTGTCCCGGGTGAGCAGGTACAGGTGCGCACCGAGCTCCGCGCCCGGCCCGTTCGACACCGTATTGCGGTCCTGGCTCCAGGGCGCCTGAGTCCAGTACACCCCGCCGGCGCACGGGTGCGACGGGTCGGTGTCCCAGCCGTGTACGACGAGCGCGAAGATCTCGCGAGCGCGAGCCAGCGCCGCACGGTCCCCGGTCCGCTTGTAGTGCTGGACCAGGTTCAGCCCGATCCACTCGTTGTCGTCGTAGAACTTGTCACCACCCTGACCGAGCGGCGGCCGCACGTACGAGTCGTACCCCTTCGGCGTCGTCCCGGCGTTCCAGTACGGCTCGTACGCCGCGATCCGCCGATCCGCCTCCTCGGACGCCTCCCGGCCGGCGCCGGGCACCCCGGCGAGGTTCTCGGCCGCGATCGCCGCCTGCGAGTACGGCCAGACGTAGGAGTACGGGTTGGTCTGCGTGTTCGGGTACTCCTCCAGCAGGAGCCCTTGCTGCCCCGCGTCGAAGTACTTGTTCAATGCCTCGTACGACGCCTTGGCGCGGGAGGCCGGACCGGTCACGGCGTCAGCCGCCGTGAGGTGAAGTGATCCGAGGACGGCGACCGCGAGCACACCCGCCGCGATCCGACTTGATATACCAAATTTCCTGGGCATCGACCTGCTCCTCCTGGGCGGTGGCGGTTGACATCGATGTCACGTTCTAACCGGCGGACCGACACCCCGTCAATGCCTCAGCGATCCAGCGTCATGGACGGATCAGTTGGTATATCAAGGGGATCGACCGGGAACGCGATCCAGCCGGACCGCAGATGCAACCGGATCCGGAACTGGTCGGCGGTCAGCGCCCGCTTCCCCTTCGACCCGACGGCCTCCACGGTGACCGCCCGCCCACCGGACGGCCCGACCCCGGTCCGCTTCACCACCCGCAGGCTCTGGATCGTCCCGACAGCGAAGGCCGCTTCTATCTCCGCCGCCGTCCGCGTCACCGTCCAGGTCACGTTCGGATTCCCGTTGCCCGGGTACGCGTCCCAGCCGTCCGCCTTCATCACCTGGTAGGGAATCGGCCCGGCCGCCGTCGCTCCGCCGTTGGACGACGAGAACTCCGCGATGATCGGCTTTCCCTTGTACAACCGCACCTGCCCGGCCGTCGCGGCGATCGCGGTGTTCGTCGACGACTTCTCCGAGTCGTAGCCGCCGTACACCTGGCAGGCCGTCGTGTCACACAGGTCGTACGCCTTCCGCGTTGCCCGGCTCCGATGGAAGACCGAATAGGTGCGCGCGGCAACCGCCTGCGCCTGCAGGGCGGCCGGCTTCCAGCTGGACACGGCCTCCCGCGGTACGACGCCGCGCAGGTAGTACTCGAGGGACACGACGTTCACCGTGTCCAGATGCACACCGGACACGTCGACCGCCCGCAGTGCACCGCGATACCGCCGTACGGCGCCACTCGGCAGGATCAGCCCGATCACCGGGGCACCCTCGAACTGGGTGATGCCCGTGAACCTCTTCCACAGCGTCCATGTGCGGGTCTTGGTGTTGAACGAGCTCACCTTGGTGCCGTGGTCGCCGTACGGATCGATCGACCACTGGTTCCGGGTCGATGCCCTGGGCAACTCGTAGACCTTGCGGGTGACGAGGTCGCGGACCTTCAGGTGGTTCACCACGCCGACCCGGATGCCGTCGGTGGTGTCCGCACTGACCCGGACCCGGATGCTGCCGGTCGCCTTGCCCGTGGTCGTTCCCGGGTAGTAGAAGTCGAGGATCTGCTTGACCGACTTCCCCGCGATCGCCGCGCCCTGAGCGCCGTACTGCGACATCCCTCGGCCGTGGCCGAAGCCGCGACCGCTGATGGTGGTGTCGGTGGCCGCGGTCGGGTCGATGTCGCGCGCCTGTGCGGTCGCGCTGATCAACGTGGAGGACAAAACGATCGCGGCGACTGCGCGCTTGTTCATGTCGCACTCCTGTACTGGACGGTGATCGTGCGCCGACTCTGGTTGTAGTTCAGCCAGCCGTGCTGGTACCGCTGCCGCGAGCCACCCGTCATCTTGTAGACCTCGGTGGTCGGCAGCCCGAGCCGCGACCGCTCGGCGCCGAGGCTGCGGTACTGCGAGCGGAACATGCCGACCGTCGAATGGGGGCCAGTAGCAACGGAGTAGAAGATTTCGCGATTCGCGAAGTACGTCGCCCAGCCCGGGCGGGTCCGGTGTCACCCCAGAACGGCGGGCCGACCGCCCGCAGGCCGAGCTTCAGCGCGAACCGGTAGATCGGCGTCGCGACGCTGCCGCCCATCAGCACGTCGACCCGGTGCCTCAGCCACGGCAGCTGCTCGTACAGCTGGGCGCCCGGGCACGCCGTCGCCTTCGTATCGCGGTGCCCGGAGATCGTGAGCAGTTTGGTGCCGGCGAGCACGACGGTCGACTTCGGCGACCGGTAGTTGGCATCGAACTTCCACGCGATCACGCGCGCCGTCTTCTCCAGCATCGCCTGCGTCGGCGCAGCCTTCTCGAAGTTGCCGATCAACGCGATGCCGAGCGAGTTCGTGTTGAACGAGCCGGTGTGCGCACCGAGCACGGGCAACTGCGCACCGCCGTACCGGCCCTCGAAGACGCGGCCGAAGCGGTCGACGAGGAAGTTGTAGCCGAGGTCGCACCAGCCGCGGCCCTTCACGTGGTACGCGTACATCCCGCGCACCCACCGCGGATCGCAACGACTACACCCGCACGCAGGTCGCGGCCACTGCTTCCGGCTCGCCGTCGCCGGCATCGGGTGCGGCGTCCTGCTCGCACTCGCCTGCACCTCGGGCGGTTCAAAAGAATCACCGGCCAATACACCTGGCTGGATCAGCACCACTTTTGCATCGGCGACCGATGTACCGTCATTTGCCATAGCACTCGCCTGAACCCCGCTCGCATTACCGACCCACAACGGTTCGGTACCGGCTCGTTCAATTCCTTCACCAACCAATAGATCGGGGCTGTGTTCGTCTTCGACGGTCAACGGCTCGATCTCAGCGGCCGCCTGCGGCAGGTCAGGAAGGACCAGTGAGACAACGGTGACAGCGAGCGGGAGCAGTCGGGAGAACGTGCTCATGGGCCAGCCTTCCGGCGGAGGTACGACGGTCGCTGGGCGGCGCTCATCGATTATGCGCGCTGGGTGACCGCTTTCGCGGTATTGCGTGACCCTGCGTGGCGGCGCGGTTTTGACGGATTCGATAGGCTCGGCGTAAAGCCGTCGAGGCTTGATCCCTACGTTTGAAGAGGCCCGGCATGGAACTCATCCTGATCATCGCGGTTGTGGTGATCGCGGTGCTGGCATATCGCTCGTACCGTCGGACCCAGCTGCAGAACAAGCAGCAGCACCAGATCACCGCCGCCGAACTGGAATCGGTGAAGCGGACCGCCGACGAGGACATCACCCGGTTCGGCGAGGAGCTGCAGGACCTCGACCTGGACATGGTGGGCAAGGACCTCGGCGACGGGGCCCGGCAGGACTACCAGCGCGCGCTGGACTCCTACGAGTCGGCCAAGCAGGCGGTCGGCCAGGTCACCGAGGCGGATCAGATCAAGCACGTGATCGAGATCCTCGAGGACGGCCGGTACGCGGCCACCTGTGTGCGCGCCCGTGTGAACGGCGAGCCGCTGCCGCAGCGCCGCCCATCCTGCTTCTTCAACCCGCAGCACGGTCCGTCCGTGGTGGACGTGACCTGGGCGCCGCCTGGCGGTGCGCCGCGTGAGGTGCCGGCCTGTGCGGCCGACGCCGAGCGGGTCCGCGCCGGTGCCGAGCCGGATGTCCGCAAGGTGATGGTCGGCCCGCAGCGGGTGCCGTACTGGGAGGCCGGCCCGGCCTACTCGCCGTACGCGCAGGGCATGTTCGGCGCGCTGGGCGGTGTGATGACCGGCATGTTCCTCGGCACGATGCTCGGCGGCATGTTCGCCGGCGGCGGCTACGGCGACTACGCGGCCGGGTACGACGGCGGCGGCGATGGTGGCGGTGACGGCGGCGGCGATGGCGGCGGCGACGGTGGCGGCGACTTCAACATGGGCGACGGCGGCGGCGACTCCGGCGGCTGGGACTTCGGCGGCGGAGACTTCGGCGGCGGCGACTTCTGACCGACTGCTCCACAGAACCACCCGCGGACAGGTGTCCGCGGGTGGTTTTTGTTGCTAGCAGCAACTGGCAGACACACGACTTGGCGGGTTCAGGCCAGTGGGAATGTCTTGCTGGGGTGTCGTGCGGGTGGTGAGGATCACGGCGACGAACCATCTGGGGAGGATCCGTGAGGCGACACCTTCGGCGTACCTTGATCGGCGTACTGGCGGCAGGGTTGCTCGCCACGTCGGCGGTGAGTGCGCAAGCTGAAGACCGACCCGGCAAGGTCGAGCCGGAGCTGGCGGCGCAGCTCGATGCGGGACAGTCCGGTTTCTGGGTGCGCTTCGCGCGGCAGCCCGAGCTGAAGTCCGCGGCACGGATCACCGACTGGAAGGCACGCGGCGAGGCCGTCGTCTCCGCCCTGCGCACCAAGGCGGACAGCGATCAGGCCGGCGTCACGAAACTGCTGCGCGAGGCCAAGGCGGACTACGTCAGTCTGTACATCGACAACTCGATCTACGTCCGCAACGGCAGCCGCGAGCTCGCCACCAAACTCGCGGCCGATCCCGAGGTTCTGTCGCTGCGAGCCCCGAAGACTTACACGGTGCCGAAGGACGAGATCGTCTCGAAGGACGCGGCGAAGACCCAGCTCGCGGCCGGTCCCGAGCTCGGCGTCAAGGCCATCCACGCCGACCAGGTCTGGAGCCGGTACCAGGCGACCGGCCAGGGCGTCGTGATCGGCAGCATCGACACCGGTGCGCAGTACGACCACCCCGCGCTCGTTTCGTCGTACCGGGGCACCAACGGTGACGGCACCTTCAGCCACGACTACAACTGGTACGACCCGGCCAGAGTCTGTGCGACGGAGGCCCCGTGCGACAACGTCGGCCACGGCAGCCACACGACCGGGACCATGGTCGGTGACGACCACAACGGTCGCCAGATCGGCGTCGCCCCCGGCGCCCGCTGGATCGCGGCGAAGGGCTGCGAGACCGACCAGGTGTGCACCGACGTCGCGCTGGGCCTGAGCGCGCAGTGGATGCTGGCGCCCACGAAGCTGGACAGCTCGGACCCGGATCCGTCGAAGCGGCCGAACATCATCAACAACTCCTGGGGCTCCCCGGTGAGCGATCCCTGGTACCAGGAGTACGTCAGGCAGTGGGTTGCCGCCGGCATCTTCACGACCTACGCGGTCGGCAACGCCGGATCCGGCTGCGCGACCGCCGGCTCTCCCGGTGACTACCCGGAGGCGTACGCCGTCGGCGCAGTGGACCCGCAAGGGGCGATCGCGAGCTTCTCCTCGCGCGGCAACCCGACCCGTGACGACATCAAACCGAACATCGTCGCCCCGGGCGTTCTGGTGACGTCGAGCCTTCCCGGCGACAGGTACGGCATCATCAACGGCACCTCGATGGCCGCGCCACACGTCAGCGGCGCCGTCGCCCTGCTGTGGTCGGCCGCGCCCCAACTGATCGGCGATCTCGCCGCCACCCGGGCGCTGCTGGACCGCACCGCACACGACCACGACGACACCAGTTGCGGCGGTACAGCCGGCGACAACAACGTCTACGGCGAAGGCATGCTGGACATCTACGAGGCGGTCAGTGACGCGCCGCGCCCCAACGCCGGCCTGCTCACCGGAACCGTCACCGACAGCACGGGCGCACCGGTGTCCGGGGCCCGGCTGAGCGCGCCGAACAGCAATGTGGTCACGACCGGCCCCGACGGCAGGTACGAGCTGTACCTCGACGCCGGTGACCACGACGTATCCGTGCAGACGTTCGGCTACGACACGCAGCACTTCGCCACCCACATCGACGCGCGCAGCACGACCACGAAGGACTTCCAGCTCGTCACCACGCCACGCGCCACGCTGAGCGGCCTGGTCCGCGACGGCTCGGGCCACGGCTGGCCGCTGTACGCCAAGCTGACGATCGAGGGCGTACCCGGCCAGTGGTACACGAACCCGGCCACCGGCCGGTACACGCTCGACATGCCGGTCGGCACCACCCACAAGCTGACGGTGCGGCCGGTGTACGGCGGTTACACCACCACACCGGTCGAGGTGCAACTGACCGACGATCTGGTCAAGGACATCAGCATCCCGATCGACCAGCGGTCCTGCAGCGCACCGGGGTACGACGCCCAGTGCCAGAAGGTCCGTGGCGGCCTGATCCAGGGTGTGGTCAAGGACGCGAACACCGGCCTGCCGGTGAACGGTGCCACCGTCACCCGGGCCATGCAGTCCGCGAAGACCGTCACCACGCCGGACGACCCGACGCGGCCGGACGGGTTCTACTGGCTGTTCGCGCCGGCCGGGACCGACAAGGCCACCGCCGCGATGCGCAGTTACCAGCAACAGCAGAAGGCTGTCACGGTCCAGACCGACTGGGTCCGGACGCTGAACTTCTCGCTCAAGGCCGGACAGCTCAAGGTGACCGAACCCGACGTGAGCGCGACGCTGCAGCTCGGCAAGACCGCGCAGCGCACACTGACCATCACCAACGATGGCACGGCGCCGGCGTCGTACTCGCTGTCCGACGTCCAGCGCAGCTTCGAGTTGCAGGGTGGCAGTACGGCGGGATTCGCCGGGAAGAGCTCCGGTACACCAGTTCGGCGTGTCCCCGTCCAGCCCGTCGCGGGCCCCGTCACCCGAGTCGAGGCGGCCCGGACAGACGCTGCCGCCCAGCCCGCCGCCGAATGGTGGCTCCCGATCGCCAATCAGCCGCTCGCGCGTGAGGACATCGCCACCGCCACCCACGACGGTCTGCTGTACGCGGCCGGTGGCGCCGTTTCCGATCCCGCCAGCGGCACCATCATCGTGCCGGTGTCCTTCGTGTACGACCCGGCGACGCTCGCCTGGCGACAGATCGCCGACATGCCCGAGGGCCGGCAGCGGCCGTCGGCCGGATTCGTCGGCGACAAGCTCTACGTCGTCGGCGGATGGGCCGGCGAATCCCATCAGGTGGCTACGAAGACGCTGATCTACGATCCGGCCTCCGATCGCTGGACGACCGGGACGGACAACCCGAAGCCCTGGGCCGCGTCCGGCTCAGCGGTACTGGACGGAAAGGTCTACTCGGTCGGCGGCTGCGCGGGCGAGTGCCAGGTCGCGACGGCGGACGTGACTGCCTACGACGCGGCGCACAACACCTTCCAGGTGCTGGCGCCGTACCCGGAGCCCATCTCGTGGCCGTCGTGCGGTGGCCTCGACGGCAAGGTGTACTGCGCCGGCGGCCTGACCGTGAACGAGGCAGGCACGCGGCCGAAGAGCACCATGCACAGCTACTCCTACGACCCGCAGACGAACAGCTGGTCCAAGGTCACCGACCTCCCGGTCGAACTCTGGGCAAGCGCGTACGCCGTCGCCAACGGGAAACTCGCCATCAGCGGTGGGGTCGTGGGTCCCGACTCGACGCAGCTCACCAACGAGTCGTTCGAGTACGACGCGGCGACCGACACCTGGACCAAGCTGCCGAACTCCTCCACGCCGATGTACCGCGGCGCCGGGGCATGCGGGATGTACCGGGTCGGTGGTCTCGAGGACTCACGGATCGTCGCCAGCGCCGAGCAACTGTCCGGTCACGGCAACTGCGAGGCGGCAGGCTCCGACGCGCCCTGGCTGTCGGAGACGGCCGCCAGCGGCACCCTGGCTCCCAACGGCAGCGTGACCGTCACGCTGACCGTCGACTCGACGCAGGTGACCCAGCCAGGTGTCTACCGGTCAGATGTCTCGGTCCGGGAGGACACGCCGTACGCCGTGCCGCAGGTTGCCGTCACGATGAACGCGCAGGCTCCCGCCAGCTGGGCTCGGGTCTCCGGGACGGTGACCGGCCAGACCTGCGAGGGCGACACGGTGGCGTTGCCCGGGGCGACTGTCGCGATCGACCGGCGGACCGACTCCTGGACGTTGGCGACGGCGAACGACGGCAGCTACGCCCTCTGGGTGCCTGGTGCCGCGGCGAAGGCGCGGGTCGTGGTCGCCGCGGACGGCTACCGGCCGGCCTCCGTAGACGTAGCGCTCCAGAAGGGGGCCAACGTGCTACTCCCGTTCACCTTGCGGCCGTTGTACTGCTGAGCGGTCAGCTGCGGAGGTGGAGGCGGCGGGCGGCTTCGGCGATGGAGCCGGTGATGGAGGGGTAGACGGTGAAGGACTGGGCGACCTGATCGACAGTGAGGCGGGTGCCGACGGCCAGTGAGATCGGGTGGATGAGCTCACTGGCCCGTGGCGCGACGACGACGCCGCCGACCACGATGCCGGTGTTCGGCAGGCAGAACAGCTTCACGAAACCGTCCCGGACGCCCTGCATCTTGGCCCTGGCGTTGTCGGCCAGCGGCACCTTCACGACCATCGCCGTACTGCCGCCGGCGTCGAAGACCGCCTGGGTCAGGCCGACCGTGGCGATCTCGGGCGCGGTGAAGACGTTGGACGACACGGTCGACTGGTCCAGCGGGGAGACCGCATCGCCAAGCGCGTGCGACATGGCGATCCGGCCCTGCATCGCGGCGACCGAGGCGAGCATGAGTACGCCGGTGCAGTCGCCGGCCGCGTAGACGCCACGGGCCGTCGTCCGGGACACCCGGTCGACCGTGACGAAGCCGCCGTCGCCGAGCGACACGCCCGACTCGACCAGTCCCATGTCGTCGGTGTTCGGCAGCGATCCGACCGCGAGCAACGCGTGCGAACCCTCCACCGTCCGGCCGTCGGTCAGGGTCACCACGACGCCGTCGCCGTGCCGCTTGACCGACTCGGCCCGGGACTTGCCCAGCACGGTCAGCCCGCGCCGCTTGAACACGTCCTCCAGTACGGCGGCCGCGTCGGCGTCCTCACCGGGGAGCACCCGGTCCCGGGACGACACCAGGACGACGTCGCTCCCGAGGGCGTCGTACGCGCTGGCGAACTCCGCGCCGGTGACGCCGGAACCGACCACGATCAGTCGCTCCGGCAACTCCTCGAGCTCGTAGACCTGCTCCCAGGTCAGGATCCGCTCGCCGTCCGGCTCCGAGCCCTTCAGGATGCGCGGCCTTGCACCAGTGGCGATCAGGACGACGTCCGCGTCCAGCCGTTCGTTGCCGACGACCACGGTCTCGGGGCCGTCCAGGCGGCCGCGGCCCTTGATCACCCGGATCTTGTCGCGCTCCAGCCGGCGCTCGATGCCCTTGCCCTGGGCCGTCGCCAGCGCCTTCACGCGCTGGTTGACGACGGACAGATCGACCCGCACCGAGTTCGCCGGATCCTCGTCGCCATCGTCCAGCCGGACGCCCAGTTCGCCGGCCTCCTCCACCTCGGTCATCACCTCGGCGGTGGCGATCAGCGTCTTGCTCGGGACTGCGTCGGTGAGCACGCCGGATCCGCCGATCCCGTCGGAATCGACAAGTGTCACCTCCGCCCCCAGTTGGGCAGCCGCACTGGCCGCTTCGTACCCGCCGGGACCGCCTCCGATGATCACAACTCGCGCCACGGGAGGCCATTGTTCCGTATCCTGTGTCGTCGTGACCCTGTACGCCGCGTTTGCGTCGAATCTGGACCCGAACCTGATGGCCGAGCGGTGCCCGTACTCGCCCCTGCGCGGGACCGGCTGGATCACCGGCTGGCGCCTCACCTTCGGCGGCGAGGAGCTGGGCTGGGAGGGCGCCATGGCCACCGTCGTCGAGGACCCGGCCGACCCGGCCAACCAGGTCTTCGTGGCGCTGTACGACATCCACCCCAAGGACGTCGAGCGACTGGACGAGTGGGAGGCGATCGACCAGGGCATCTACCGCAAGATCCAGGTCCGGGTGCAGACCCTGGACGGCGAGCAACTGGCCTGGATGTATGTCCTGAACGCCTACGAGGGCGGCCTGCCGTCCGCCCGCTACCTGGGCATCCTCGCCGAGGCGGCCGAGGCCGCGGGCGCCCCGGACGACTACGTCGCCGACCTCCGCGCCCGCCCCTGCCAGTCGTCCGGCCATTAGGCCGGGACCGCCAGGCTCGACCCCGGAGCGCCGTACGCCGGTTATCGTGCGGTGGTGACCGTCAACGATGACCTCAGGGCAGCCGCCGAAGCCTGGCTGAGCGAAGATCCCGACCCCGACACGCGCGCCGAACTGCGGCAGTTGCTGGCCGACGGCTCCGCCGAGGCCGGCGACGAGCTGGCCGACCGCTTCGCCGGCACCCTCGAGTTCGGTACGGCGGGGCTCCGCGGCGCCGTCGCCGCGGGACCGAACCGGATGAACCGGGTCGTCGTGATCCGCGCTGCCGCCGGCCTCTGCGCCTACCTGAAGGACAAGGGCCGCACCGACGGCCCGGTCCTGATCGGGTACGACGCCCGCCACAAGTCCGACGTGTTCGCGCAGGACACGGCGGCCGTGGTCCGGGGTGCCGGCCTGGACGCCGTCCTGCTGGACCAGCACACGCCGACGCCGGTGGTTGCCTTCGGAATCAAGCATCTCAAGGCCGTGGCCGGTGTCGTCGTCACCGCGTCGCACAACCCGCCGCAGGACAACGGCTACAAGGTCTACCTGGGTGACGGCTCGCAGATCGTGCCGCCCGCGGACGCGGAGATCGCGGCGGCCATCGCGGCGGTCGGCCGGCTGGACTCGGTGCCGCGAGGAGACGACTGGCAGACCATCGGCGACGAGCTCCTGAACGCCTACCTCGACCGCATCGCCAAGCTGGTGCCGGCCGACGCACCCCGGGAGCTGAAGGTCGCCTACACGCCACTCCACGGCGTCGGACGGACCCTGGCCGAGGACGCGATCGCCCGCGCCGGGTTCGCCGCACCGGCGGTGGTGGCGGCGCAGGCGGACCCGGATCCGGACTTCCCGACCGTGTCGTTCCCGAACCCGGAGGAGCCGGGAGCGATCGACGCCGCCCTGGAGCTGGCCCGGGCCGTGGACGCGGACATCGCGGTGGCCAACGATCCCGATGCCGACCGGTGTGCGGTCGCCGTACCCGATCCGGCGGCCGACGGCGGCTGGCGGATGCTGCGCGGGGACGAGCTCGGCGCGCTGCTCGGTGAGTTCCTGCTGTCGCCGCGGCCCGATGGGGTCGCCGCGTGCTCGATCGTCTCGTCGTCGCTGCTGGGCAAGATCGCCGCGTCGTACGGCGTCCGGTACGTCGAGACGCTGACCGGGTTCAAGTGGATCGGGCGGGTCCCGGAGCTCGTCTTCGGTTACGAGGAGGCGCTCGGGTACTGCGTGGATCCGACCGCCGTGAAGGACAAGGACGGGATCTCGACACTGATCCGGGTCCTGCACATGGCCGCCGCGGCGAAGGCCGAGGGGCGCACTCTGCTGGATCTGCTGGACGATCTGGCGCTCGGGTACGGCCTGCACGCCACGGACCAACTGTCCGTGCGGGTCGAGGACCTGTCGCTGATCGGCGCCGCGATGGAGCGGCTGCGAGCCGTCCCGCCCACGTCGCTGGGCAGGTACACGGTCGAGCGGATCGACGATCTGAGCCAGGGCTCGGAGACGCTCCCGCCGACTGACGGGCTTCGCTACACGCTGTCCGAGGGAGCTCGGGTGGTGGTGCGGCCGTCGGGTACGGAGCCGAAGCTGAAGTGCTACCTGGAAGTGGTCGTGCCGGTGGCGGATTCGGATGTCTCGAGCGCTCGGAGCCAGGCAGCGAAGAACCTGACCGGCATCAAGCAGGCGCTCTCCACCGCACTGGGGCTGTAGAACGCGTGAGTGGTCAGCCGCTGGAGCGGAGCTTCAGCGGCTGACGGACCAGAACACCTGGCGGGTGGTTCCGGGGCAGGTCAGCGAGCCGCAGCCGCGGCGTCGGCCTCTTCGGCGCGCAGCGAGCTCTGCAGCGACGAGTGCAGGATCCGCAGCGTGCTGGTCGACTGCATCAGCGCGTCGCGCTCGTCCGGGTTCCGGTTGGCGAGGTTGGCGATCTCGTTGATGCTCGCCTCGATCCGGGCGATCCGGTCGGCGACCGAACCCTCCTGGCTGCTGGCCTTGCGGATCGCGTCGGACGTGACCGTCCAGACGTCCTCCTTGTCGTTGGTCCGCCGGGACATGTCGACCATCTGGCTCAGTGCGGCCAGGTCGTGGTCGACCTGGGTCCGCTCCACCGGCACGGTGATCCCGGCGGTCGCCTGACGAAGCCGGGTGACATGACCGGACAGCTCCGACCAGGTGCTCCTGCCGCTCTTGATCTTGTCCAGCACCTTGGCGTACTCGGTGTTGAACTCGTCGTAGTTCACTGTCCTTGACTCCTGCCGTGAGACTGCTCGACCAGAACTGTAAGGCGTGCGGACCCGAAACAAGTAACCACACGATCGCAGATCGTGCACGTCTCGGCAAAACGCAACAGCCGCCCGGTACGCCAACGCGTACCAGGCGGCCGGGTTACGTTCCACTGCAGGCTACGGCACAGTTTGGTCAGGCGACCGTCCCCGGAGGCGGTGTTCCGAGCGGTCTTTCCGGTTCAGGGTGCGAGTTTCTCGCCGAGGAAGCGCAGCTGCTCGGGCAGCATCCGGCGCCAGTAGCCACCGGTGTGCGCACCGGCCTGTTGCCCACCGGCGGCGTGCAACTCCCGGCGCAGGCCCCCCGCAGCGCCGGCGAAGGGGTCGTCCCGGCCACAATCGATGCGCACGGCAACATTCTCGAGAGGACGGCCGAAGACCTGGTGCTGCTCGAAGTCGTCTGCCCCGTCGAACGCGCCGTCCGCCACGTCTTCGTCGTACCGACGCCACAACGCGGGGCTCATCGCACCGATGGCGACCGCGGATCGTCCGCCCCACAGCAGCGCGCCGTACCCACCCATCGACCAGCCGAGTACGCCGACCCGGTCGACGTGCAGTCCGCGTTTCGCCAGCAGAGGCAGGAATTCCGCGGACAGCATCCGCAGTGGATCGTCCCCGGTGGCGCGCGGATGCCAGTAGTTGTCCCGTCCCCCGTCCACGGTCGCCACCGCGAACGGCGGCGTACCGGACCGCATCGCCGCGGTCAGGTAGCGGTCCATCCCGAGATCGCCGATCGCGGACGTGTGATCCCCACCGCGCCCATGCAGCGCCAGTACGACGGGCAGTTCCGCGGACGACTCGTGTGGGCGGATGATGCTGTAGCCCACCGTCGTACGCCGGGCAGCGGACTCGAACGTCCCGGACTCCACCGGGCCGGGCGGCACATCGGGTACGACGCCGTCCGGGCCGCTCAGCCCGAGGACGTCGTGCACCTTCGCGCGGCCCGGGATCGCACCGGTCTCCAGACCCGCGACCGCTGCGACGCCGGTGATCGTGGCGGCGGCGCCGGTACGCAGCAGGACGCGGCGTGACAGCAACGGCATCGGAACGCCGACGGTCAGCGGAAGAAGGCGGCCACGACGGCGATGGCCGCGAGCACACCGGCGATGGTCAGCTCCGGCTGGGCCCAGGTGGTCACCACCTCGCCGTCGGACTGTCCGGAGTACTGGCTCATGTAGGTCTCGATCCGGCCGACCACGAAGTCGGCGCGGGAGATCGAGCTGTCGGCCGCCAGCTTGCGCCCGCCGACCCGCTGCTTCCTGAGATCGCGCATGACGAGTTGGACGCCGGGAGCACGCAGCCGGTTGTCGGCAGTGTGCACGCGCAGGATGTCGGCGACGTCGACGCCGGTCACCTTCGCCCATGGGATCTGATGGTCGCGCAGGTGATTACGCAGCAGCAGGTGCTCGGGGCTGAGGGTGACCGACGGCCGGATCAGACCGACGTACGCCAGCACCATCAGGATGCCGATCACACTGCCGACCAGTACGCCGGTGGCGGTCCGCCACTCCAGCACGATGTCGAGCAGGCCGATCGCGCCGATCACCATCACCACCACCCCGGTGATCCGGTTCGACGCGGACAGGTACTGCTCGCTCTCGGAGGACTTCGACTTCACCCGCACAAACTAACCGGCGACCGGTAGCAGGCATAGGACCAGTACGTCCCCACGGCTGACGCTGGCTGTCCGGATCCGCACTAGACTGCCGAAGTGACCACACTCGACAGCGGCGTCGACTCCTTGGCCGACGTGACCTCGTCCGAGGACCGGCTGCGCCGGTTCCTGCTCGGCCTGCCGGGCGTCGACCAGGTCGGCGCCGAGGCCAGGGCCGCCACTCTGAGCACGCGGTCGATCAAGACCACCGCCAAGGCGTACGCGCTGGACCTGGCCATCCGGATGATCGACCTGACCACGCTGGAGGGTCAGGACACCCCGGGCAAGGTGCGGGCGCTGTGCGCGAAGGCGATGCGGCCGGACCCGGCCGACTCGACCGCCCCGCAGGTCGCCGCGGTGTGCGTCTACCCGGACCTGGTGGCCACGGCCAAGCACGAACTGCGCGGCTCCGGCATCAACGTCGCGAGTGTCGCAACCGCCTTCCCCAGTGGGCGTTCCAGCCTGCCGATCAAGATCCAGGACACCAAGGACGCGGTCGCGGCCGGCGCCGACGAGGTCGACATGGTGATCGACCGCGGTGCCTTCCTGTCCGGACGGTACGGCCTGGTCTTCGACGAGATCGCCGCGATCCGTGAGGCGGCCGGCGACGCGCATCTGAAGGTGATCCTGGAGACCGGTGAGCTGGTCACCTACGACAACGTCCGGCGCGCGTCCTGGCTGGCGATGCTGGCCGGCGCGGACTTCATCAAGACCTCCACCGGGAAGGTGTCCCCCGCGGCCACCCTGCCGGTGACGCTGGTGATGCTGGAGGCGGTCCGCGACTACCACGAGTCCACCGGCCTGCACATCGGCGTCAAGCCGGCCGGCGGCATCCGGACCGCGAAGGACGCGATCAAGTACCTGGTCACGGTCAACGAGACCGCCGGACCGGACTGGCTGGACCCGGAGCTGTTCCGCTTCGGGGCGTCCAGCCTGCTGAACGACCTGCTGATGCAACGCACCAAGCTGGCCACCGGGCACTACCCCGGACCCGACTACTTCACGCTGGACTGAGGCATGAGCAGATTCGAGTACGCACCGGCCCCGGAATCCCGGGCCATCGTCGACATCAAGTCGTCGTACGGGCTGTTCGTCAACGGCCAGTTCGTCGAGGCGACGGACGGCAAGCCGTTCAAGACCGTCAGCCCGTCGTCGGAGGAGGTGCTCGCGGAGATCAGCGAGGCCGGACCGGCGGACGTCGACAAGGCGGTCAAGGCGGCCCGGAAGGCGTTCGAGAAGGTCTGGGGCCCGATGTCCGGCAAGGACCGGGCGAAGTACCTGTTCCGGATCGCCCGGCTGATCCAGGAGCGCGCCCGCGAGCTGGCGGTGCTGGAGTCACTGGACAACGGCAAGCCGATCCGCGAGTCGCGTGACGTCGACATCCCGCTGGTGGCCGCGCACTTCTTCTACTACGCGGGCTGGGCGGACAAGCTCGAGTACGCCGGAGTCGGCGAGGACCCGCAGCCGTGGGGTGTCGCGGGCCAGGTGATCCCGTGGAACTTCCCGATGCTGATGCTGGCGTGGAAGATCGCACCGGCCCTGGCCGCGGGCAACACCGTCATTCTCAAGCCGGCCGAGACCACCCCGCTGACCGCGCTCGCGTTCGCGGAGATCTGCCAGCAGGCCGACCTGCCGCCGGGCGTGGTGAACATCGTCACCGGCGCCGGCCGCACCGGTCAGGCCCTGGTCGAGCACCCGGACGTCGACAAGGTCGCGTTCACCGGATCCACCGCGGTCGGCCGCGCGATCGCCAAGTCGGTCGCGGGCTCGGACAAGGCGGTGACGCTGGAGCTCGGCGGCAAGGCGGCGAACATCGTCTTCGAGGACGCGCCGATCGACCAGACCATCGAGGGCATCGTCAACGGCATCTTCTTCAACCAGGGCCACGTCTGCTGCGCGGGATCGCGGCTGCTGGTCCAGGAGAGCGTGTACGACGAGGTGCTGTCGCGGCTGAAGCGCCGGATGGGCACGCTGCGCGTCGGCGACCCGCTGGACAAGAACACCGACATCGGCGCGATCAACTCCGCCGCCCAGCTGGCCAAGATCCGCGAGCTGTCCCAGATCGGCGAGGACGAGGGCGCCGAGCGCTGGTCGCCGGAGTGCGAGCTGCCGGCCGAGGGGTACTGGTTCCCGCCGACCGTCTTCACCGGCGTGTCCCAGGCGCACCGGATCGCCCGCGAGGAGATCTTCGGCCCGGTGCTGTCGGTGCTGACGTTCCGCACCCCGGCCGAGGCCGTCGAGAAGGCGAACAACACCCCGTTCGGGCTGTCCGCCGGGATCTGGACCGACAAGGGCTCCCGGATCCTCTGGATGGCCAACCAGCTGCGCGCCGGCGTGGTCTGGGCCAACACGTTCAACCGCTTCGACCCGACCTCGCCGTTCGGCGGCTACAAGGAGTCGGGCTACGGCCGCGAGGGCGGCCGCCACGGTCTGGAGGCCTACCTTGCCCACTAAGGACAGCACCCGTCTGGAAGTGCGCAAGACATACAAGCTCTACATCGGCGGCGCCTTCCCCCGCAGCGAATCCGGCCGGTCGTACGTGGTGAACAATGCCAAGGGCAAGTTCCTGGCGAACGCGTCGCAGGCCTCCCGCAAGGACGCCCGGGACGCGGTCGTCGCGGCCCGCAAGGCGTTCGGCGGCTGGTCCGGCCGCACGGCGTACAACCGCGGGCAGGTGCTCTACCGGATCGCCGAGGTGATGGAGGGCCGGCACGAGCAGTTCAGCTCGGAGGTCGCACTGTCGGAAGGCTTGTCGATCAGCAAGGCCCGTGCCGTCGTGGACGCCTCGATCGACCGCTGGGTCTGGTACGCCGGCTGGGCCGACAAGCTCGCCCAGGTGGTCGGCTCGAGCAACCCGGTGGCCGGCCCGTACTTCGACTTCTCGTTGCCCGAGGCAACCGGTGTGGTCGCGGTGCTGGCGCCGCAGGAGTCCAGTCTGCTCGGCCTGACCAGTGTGATCGCGCCGGCGATCGTCTCCGGCAACACGGTGGTCGCGGTGTCGTCGTACGAGCGTCCGCTGCCGGCGGTGACGCTGGGCGAGGTGATGGCGACGTCCGACGTACCGGGTGGCGTGGTCAACATCCTCACCGGTTCCGCCTCCGAGGTCGGACCGTGGCTGGCGTCGCACATGGACGTGAACGCGATCGACCTGTGCGGCATCGAGGACCCGGACGAGGCCCGCGACCTGGAGGCCGCGTCGGCCGAGAACCTCAAGCGGGTACGGCGTCCGGCCGAGGAGGACTGGACCGAGTCCCCCGGGCTGTCGCGGCTCACGCAGTACCTGGAACTGAAGACCGTCTGGCACCCGATCGGCCTGTAAATCGGTCCCGTCCGAGCCGGATGCGTCGTACAGTCGCCGCATGCTTCAGTCTGGTGACAAGGTCGCGATCGTCTCACCGTCTCGTGGGTTGCCGGAGATCTTTCCGGGACCCTACGAGCTCGGTCTGCGGCGGCTGCGCGACGACTTCGACCTGATCCCGGTCGAGTACCCGACGACCCGCGTCCTCGGCGCCACTCCCGAGGAGCGGGCGGCGGATCTGCACGCGGCTTGGTCGGATCCGTCGATCCGCGCGGTGATCGCGACCATCGGCGGCGAGGACCAGATCACTGTGCTGAAGCACCTCGATCCGGCGGTGTTCCAGGCGGACCCTAAGCCGTTCTTCGGGTACAGCGACAACACGAACCTGCTCAACTTCCTGTATTCACTGGGTTTGCCGGCCTTCCACGGCGGCAGTGTGATGGTGCAGTTCGGCCGCGGCGGCGCGATGCACCCGGACACGGAGCGCTCGTTGCGCGCCGCCCTCTTCACCCCGGGCGAGTTCGAGCTGACCCCGGCCGAGGGCTGGACGGATCACGACCACGACTGGAACGTTCCCGCCAATCTGGAGACCGAGCCACCGCTGTTCCCCGGCACAGGCTGGACCTGGCAGGGCTCGCAGCCCGTCAGCGGGCGGTTGTGGGGCGGCTGCCTCGAGATCCTCGACTGGCAACTGTCCGTCAACCGCTGGATGCTGCCGACGGACTCCTACAGCGGCGTCCTCTTCCTGGAGACCAGCGAGGAGATGCCGAGTTCCGAGACCGTCTACCGGATCCTTCGCAACTTCGGGGAACGCGGTCTGCTCGAACGGTTCGACGCCGTCCTCTGGGGCCGCCCGAAGTCCTGGTCGATAGAGAACCACAGCACGCCGGAGGAGTCCGTCGCCTACGTCACCGGCCAATACCTTGCCGTCGACCGCGCGTTCGCGGAGTACAACCCGTCCGCGGTCATCGTGAAGGGCCTCGACATCGGGCACACCGACCCGGCGCAGATCCTCCCGTACGGCGGTCAGGCGCGGGTCGACCCGGTCAACCAGCGGATCACCGTCACGTACTAGCGCGCACCTCGGTGCGGGTGAGCGCGGGATTGGGGTCGGGGTAGCAGGCGACCGGGGCCGTGATGGAGATGAACTTCCACTTGATCTTGGCCTGCAGGGTCAGGCCCGGGTCGTCGTAGCTGGTGCCCTTGAGTCTGGTCTCGATGACCGTACCGGCGCTGCCCGCCTGCAGCCGGACCGCGAGAGTCGGCAACTGATAGCTCGCCCCGCCCGAGATCGGGCCCGGGACCTTGACGACCGCGACGCGGCCGTCGAGCTGGACGGTCGGCGTCGAGTTCAGGCCGGATCCGCCGGTGAGCCGGGAACTGACGTACGACGAGTTGGCCGGGATCGGCACGCGCAGGGACAGATCGCGCACCTCCTGAAGCTTGAAGCCCTTGACCTCACCCGGCAGCCAGCCGGGCTTGAGGTCGACAGTGATGGCGAACCGAGCATTCGGCCGGACGGTCGCCGGTGCCTTCGCATCGACGCCCTGCCGCAACGACAGCAGCTGCCGGCCGAACTTGGTGTCCGCCCGGCAGGCATAGCTGGCGGTCGGCGCTGCCTCGGCACCGGTGGCGAGCAGCAACGGGAGTACGGCGACACCGAGAACCATCACACTGCGGTGAGTAGCCATACGACTACCCTAAGCAGCCAATGGCGAGATCGAACCTCGCGTCTCACTGACCGAACAGGAACCAGCCGCCCACTCCGGCCAGCACGAACACCACCGGCAGCGAGAGCAGGAACCACGCCCGGTTGCGGCGCCGGCGTCGTACCGGCGGATCGGTCGCGACCGTCGTCGGCAGCTTGTCGTCGATGGCGATGCTCGTCGGCTCCATCGCCCGGAACGGCGCCTCCTGCTCGAGCCGGTACGCCTCCGCCTCCAACCGCTCGGCGAGCGCATCGGCGCGCTCCCAGCGATCGGTGACCCGGTACGCGAGCGCTCGCCCGAGGACATCGTCGAGCTGGCCTACGGCGTCGTGCAGCAGCGATTGGAGGCTGGGTGGCGTCAGATCCGGATCGCGGTTGACCACCTCGCCGATCGAGGACGAAGAGTACGGCGGATGCCCCGTGATCAGCGCATAGGTCACCGCACCGACTGCGTAAATGTCCGCCCGCTCGTCGAACCCACCGTCCCCGCGCCCTTGCTCAGGCGCCATGTACGACGGCGTACCGACGGCCTGGGTCAGACCGGATGCCTCTGCCGCACGCTTGGCCAGACCGAGGTCGGCCAGGACGATCCGATGTGTACCTCCGCCACCGGATTCGCCACTCTGGTTCGGCCGGAGCAGAAGGTTCGCCGGGGTGACATCGCGATGGACGACACCCTCGCTGTGCAAGGCGGCGACGGCCCGGGCCAGGTCGGCGCCCCACCACACGGCATCGACGACATCCAGCGGCCCATGCCGCAGTACGTCGCCCAGTGAGCCACCGCCGATGTAGTCCATCACGAAGTACGGGCGTCCGTCCGGGAGCCGGCCGAGGTCGAAGACCCGGACCACCCGGTCGCTGGCGATCCGCCGCATCAGCCGCGCCTCGGACAGGAACCGCTCGCGGACGTCGGCGCGCGATGCCCAGTTGTCGGCGAGGACCTTGACGGCCACGTCCACGTCGAGGTCGTCGTCGTACCCACGCCAGACGGTCGCGAACGCGCCCGCACCGATTTTGTCCTGCAGCCGGTACCTGCCGATGACATCCATCCCGGCTATTGTCGTGCACGGCTGGTTTGTCCGGCCAACACCACCCTGGGGGAGCATGAACGAGGATCTGGAACAACTCGCTGCGCGCGCCGCGGCCGGGGACCAGAGCGTGCTTCCGACCATCCTGGCGGCGATCCGCCCGCAGGTGCAGCGGCGGGTGGCCAAGTTCCTGCCGTACCACGAGGACGCCGAGGAGGCGGCCCAGGACACCTTGCTCCAGGTGGCCAACAAGATCCACACCTTCAAGGGCACCGGCAGCTTCGTCGGCTGGGTCACCGTCGTGGCCACCAACCAGGCCCGGCAGACCTACCGGTCGCTGAAGCGACGCTCGGTCGAGCAGTCCGCCGAGCTCATGCCCGAGTCGGCCGATCCGCGCACCACCTCGGTGATCGCCGGCTCCCGGCTGGATCTGCTGGAAGCCCTTGAATCCCTGGAGTCCAGCCACCCGCAACTCGTCCAGCCCCTGATCCTGCGCGACCTCGGCTCCCTCACGTACGCCGAGATCGCCGTCGAGCTCGACGTACCGCTGGGCACCGTCAAAGCCCGGATCCACCAGGCGCGTAAGGCCGTCGCGGAGCGCCTCACCGTCAGCTGACCAGCCGGCCCTGCGATCGCCGCGCGGCCGAAAGGTCAGCCGAAGGTACGCCGGACCGCGAGCGCCCGGCGCAGGTCGTCCAGGAAGTTGGCCGTCTGCCGCCGGACCGAGGAGACCACGGACTCGTCGGCGATGAGCTGCTCGGCCGGCTCGACCAGGCTCTCGTCGATCGCGAACCTCGGCGCGATCCGGCGCGCGGTCAGCCCGATCACCATCCCGGCCCGGATGGCATCCGTGCCCGCGATGTCGGTGAAGTAGCGCCGCACGTACGGCGCCGTGATCGCGGCCTGCCCCGGATGCCAGAAGCCGTCGGCCGCGGCGAGCAGTTCCTTCACGCCGATCGCCGGGTCGGTCATGATCCGCGTCCAGGCCGCCTCCTTGCCGGCGGGCAGGGCGGCCCGGCAGCGGGCGGCGTGGTTGACGCCCTCGGTCGACGTGTCGCGCGCCAGCTCGGCGTCGATCTCCGCGGCGCCGAACGCGTCCAGCTGGACGAGCCGCAGTACGAGCTCCCAGCGGAGATCCTGGTCGAGCTCCAGACCGGCCGGAGTCTCGACGCCGTCCAGCCAGGACTTCAGCAGCTCAGCGTCGTCGGTGGTCGCGACGAAGCCGCGTACGGTCGCGAGCTGCAGGCTGCTCCCCGGCTCGACGGTCGCCAGCTTCGCAGCCAGGGCATCCGCGACGGGACCGCGCGACTCGTCGTACGGGAGGTAGACGCCGAGCACGTGCTCCTCCAGCCAGCGCACCAACGAGCCGACGGCGATGTCGCTGTCCTCGTCCTTGATCGCGGTGACGAACAGGTCGAGTGCCTGCCGCGGATCGAGCTCGGCGTCGGCGGTGGAGTCGCGGATCGAGTTCCAGATCACCGCGCGGGTGGTGCCGTCGGCGATCTTCGGCAGGACCGCGGGCAGGTTGGCCAGACTCGTGGAGTCGAGACGGATCTTCGCCCACGTGTCGTCGTTCGCGTCCGGCACGATCACGGCGTACTCGTTGCTCAGCGCAACTTCCACGCTGTCCTGGTCCAGCATCACGTCCACGATCGTGGCCGCGCCACTGGCGTCGTACCCACCGACGCTTAGCTTGTGCGGGCGGCGCGAACCGTCCGGGCTCTTGCGGTGCAGGACGACGCCGTCGGCGGTGCGCTCGATCGAGATGGTGTCCAGGCCGGACGTCCGCAGCCACTGCTCCGACCAGTTGGCCAGGTCCTGCGCGCCGGCCTCGGTCAGCTTCGCGATGAACTCGGCCAGGTCGGCGTTGCCGTACTCGTGCGCCTCCAGGTGCGCGTTCACACCCTTCAGGAACACGTCGTCGCCGAGGTACTTCGCCAGTTGCTTGAGCACCGCGGCGCCCTTGGCGTACGAGATCCCGTCGAAGTCGTCGAGCGACTCCCGGGCGTTCTTCAGGCTGTCCGGCGCGACCGGGTGGGTCGAGCTGCTCTGGTCCGTGCGCAGGCCCCACCACTTGCGGACGAAGGCGAAGTCGGTCCAGTTGCCGCCGTGGCTGGTGGCGTCCTCCGCGACCCGGTGCGCCATGTACTCCGCGAACGACTCGTTCAGCCACATGTCGTTCCACCACTGCATGGTGACCAGGTCGCCGAACCACATGTGCGCCATCTCGTGGTCGACGATCCGGGCCCGGGTACTGCGTTCCGCCTCGGTCACCGGGCCGCGGAACACCAGGTGGTCGGCGAACGTCACGCAGCCCGGGTTCTCCATCGCGCCGAGGTTGAAGTCCGGCACGAACGCCTGCCAGTACTCACCGAACGGGTACCGCTGCCGGAACATCCGGTGGTACTCGTCGAACGCTTCGCCGGTGGTCCGGAACAGGTCCTCGGCCTCCCGGTCCAGGTGCTCCTTCAGCGTCTGCCGGCAGGCCAGCCCGAGTGGGATCCCGTCGTGCTCGCTGCGGATCAGGTGGTACGGCCCGGCGAGGATCGTGACGAAGTACGTCGACAGCGGCCTCGTCTCGGCCAGCCGCCACTCCCCCGGGCCGACCTGCGTCGCCGCACCGTTGCCCAGGACAACCCAGTCCTCGGGGCACTTCACAGTGATCGTGTACGGCGCCTTGAGATCCGGCTGGTCGAAACACGGGAAGTACCGCGGCGCCGACTCGAGCGACGACATGCCGTAGGTGTAGACCTTGCCGTCGGCGGCGTCGACGCTGCGCTGCAGGCCCTCGCCGTCCGCGGAGTACTTCAGCTCGGCCGTCACCACGAGCTCGTTCTCGTCCCGCAGATCGGTCAGTGGAAAGCGCCCCTCGGCCAGCAGACCGACGTCCAGCGCCGTGCCGTTCAGCTCCACCGCGAGCAATTGCTCGGGCTTCACGTCGACCCAGCTCGTGCCGGTCCCGGCCGCGAACAGGATCCGGCTGGTCGTCACGAACGTGTCGCCGGGTCCGGTCAGGTCGAACTCGACCCGATACGACCGCACGGCAAGGTCCGTCGCCCGTTGCCGGGCCTCTTCCACTGTCAAAGCGCGCATATGTGCACGCTATCCGAGAGCCGTACTACGGACCCGTCAGTTTCCCCCGCACCAGCTTGGCCCTAGCCCGGTCGCGCTCGTCGAGCGCCTGGTTGTCCGCCATGGTCTCCAGGACTTGGAGCAGTCGCGGGTTGGGCGTCCCATCGGCCGGTACGGCGGCTGCGGCGAGGAGCGCGGTCGCGCGTACGTCGGCGTCCGTGGTGTCTTCGAGGATCGTCGCGATCAGGTCCGCATCTTCGGCCTCGGCCAGGCTGGTCAGGACGTTGAGCGCACTCAGGTGGTCGAAGGCAGCACGCAGTTCTTCATCGGCCTCCATCGGCGGCGCGGACAGCACGTTGCGCGCGACCTGACGGACGTCTTGGGCGAGCGGCTCGAGCGGATTCCCACCGCTCAACCGCGTGTAGGAGGCGGCCACCTGATACATGTTCAAGGCCCTGCAGACCGTGGAGATGTTGTCGCTGTGCAGCAGCGCGCTGAACGCCTGCAGGGGGATGCCAACCTCGTCCGCACTCATACGCGCACGCTAGCGGCCGCGTGCAGGTGGGTGGCCAGGAGGTGGGCGGATGCGGGTGCGTTCGCGGCATAGCAGAGCAGGTGCTGGCGGGTGGACCAGGAGTCCTGCAGCGGGCAGATCTCGACGGCCGTGTTCGTATCGACGGCCCGGCGGGGAACGATCGCGAGACCGGCGCCCGCGGTGGCGAGAGTGATCAGGGTGTGCAGTGTCGGGACGAGAGTGCGGAAGCGGGGCGCGGGGGCGTGCGGACCGAGGCGGTCATCCATCCACTGCGTCAGCGGCGAGCGGCGGTCCAGACCAACCAGCGGGTGCTCGGCGACTTCGGCGTACGCGATCGAGGCGCGGCCGGAGAGGACGCCGCCGGCCTGGCCGATCACTACGAGCGAGTCGTCGGCGAGCGGCTCGGTCCGGAGCGGGGTGGGTTCGTCGTCCAGGATTACGCCGAGATCGGCCTCACCGGCGGCCAGCAGGCGCACGCTGCGGATCGTGCGGCGTTCGCTGACGTTCACGTCGTACTCCGGATGGTCGCGCAGGAACGTGGCGAGCGCGGCGGGGACGAGTTGGTGCATCGCGGAACCACCGGCGACCAGGCGGATCGGCGCCGAACCAGAGACGGCGTACGACGCGACGGCGCTGTCCAGACGGGTGGTCTCGGCCAGGACCTCGCGGGCGTGCCGGGCGAGCGTCGCGCCCGCCGGGGTGAGCCGGACGCCGCGGCGCTCGCGGATGAGCAGCGGTACGCCGGCTTGCGCTTCGAGGGCCCTGACCCGCGCGCTGGCCGAAGGCAGACTCAGGTGCATCAGCCGGGCTCCGCCGGTGATCGAGCCTTCCGCTGCAACGTGTGTGAACAGCCTGAGGTCGTCCAAGTCGTACCGCATGACCCCAGCCTACGTCTCAGCCTGAGGCTGGCTACGGGGATCGCGCATTGTGGAGTGCCCGCCGAGCCGTGATCCTCGAAGGGTGCTGATGATCCTCCTGGCCGGTGTCGCCGCCGGCGCTCTCAATGCCGTCGGCGGTGGTGGGGGCTTCGTCGCACTCTCCGCACTGGTCGCGACCGGCATGCCCCCAGTCACCGCGAACGCGACCACGACCGTCGCTTTGCTGCCCGGGAACGCCACCAGCGCCTGGGTCTACCGGCGGGAGCTGGAGGCCTTCGCGCGACCGTCCACGCTCGGGCTGACGCTGGCCAGCGTGGCCGGTGGGGCGATCGGCGCGGGGTTGCTGCTGGTGTTGCCGTCGGAGTCGTTCGATGCGGCGGTGCCGTGGCTGCTCGCGTTCGCGACGATCGTGCTCGCGTTCGGACGGCGGCTGACCCGGGCGCTCCGGCTCGGCGCCCCGGGACCGGCCGCGATCCTGGCGGGCCAGTTCCTGCTGTCGATCTATGGCGGGTACTTCGGTGGCGCGGTCGGGCTGATGATGCTGGCGTTCTGGACCGCCACCACAACGCTCGACCCGGCTCGCGGAAATCCCCTGCGCGTCATCCAGGTGGCGGCCGTCTACCTCACGGCGACCGTCATCTTCCTCTTCGCCGCCGACGTTCTGGATCAGCCGATTCGCCTTGTGGCTCTGCTGATCGGGGCCGTCGTCGGTGGGTACGCTGGTGCGCATCTGGTCCGGCGACTGCCCGCATCGTTGCTCAAGGCCCTCGTTCGCACGACCGCGGTGGCGATGACCGCGGTGTTCTTCGTGCGGGCGGCCCGATGAACCGGGCGCAGCTCGCGATGGCCTGTCAGGCGTGCGAGGTGGCCGACCTGGCCCGGTCGGCGGTCACTCTCACGAGCCCGGCCGAGGCTCGAACTCAGGCTGAACTCGTGGTGGCGGCAGCCCAACGGCTGCTGGCGGCCGCGTCCCGGTTGGCCGAGCCGGCGCCGTACCCTCCAGCCGACGCTCTCCAGCTGTTCGCGTACGAGCACCCGGAGGAAGCCGCCGCGGATGTCGCGGACTGGCTGCGCTCCTCGGGCTGAGCTACCTCGTCCCGGGTTCGCGCCCGAGCTGGTCTCCTCGCCTTTGCTGGTCTCCTCGCCGTTGCTGGTCTCGCTCGCGACCGAGGTAGAGGCCTGTGGCCGTCGACACGCTCGTGAGCAGCCACACCGCGACTCCGGCATCGTCGGCCACACCAATGATCGGCAACAACTCGGGAAGGATGTCGATCGGCGAGATCAGATACACCAGCGCCAACACCCACAAGGCCATCCGGCTCTTGGGCAGGTCCGGATACGCCCCCTGCCGCGCGGCCCGCAACAGCCGCGGCAACGCAGCCGCCCGCTCGAACACGCTCCCCACCGGCTCCGGTTCTCCCCGAGCCGCCCGACGCCGTCGTACCGCACGGCGCCGTACCACTCCCAGCCCGGCCACCACCGCGCCGACGATCACGAGGCCGACCCCGAACCCGGCCGCGGGCACGCCAACCACATCGGCGTCCCGGAACACCAGCGTCCCGATCCCGATCAACCCGAGCAGCCCGCCAAACCACACCATCCACCCAGGCTAGAGGACGAGGGGGACCGCCAGGCCATCACAACTGCGTGTGAGGCCACGGCGTCACGCCTGGCCGCCGCCGATCGGCGCGATTGTGATGGCCTGGCGGTCCGGGCCTCAGTCCACCAGGTCTTCGACGATCGTGGTCATGCGGTCGACGGGGATGGCGAAGCCGATGCCGATGTTGCCGGAGCGGTTGGCGCCGAGGGTGGCGATGGCGGTGTTGACGCCGACCACCTGGCCGGCGGCGTTCACGAGCGGGCCGCCGGAGTTGCCGGGGTTGATGGCGGCGTCGGTCTGGATGGCCGACTGGCGGTTGCCGTTGTCGCCGAAGCGTGCCTGCCGGTCGACCGCGCTGACGATGCCCGCCGTCACCGTTCCTTCCAGGCCGAGCGGTGAGCCGACGGCCAGCACCGGGTCGCCGACCCGCAGTTGTGCGGACCGGCCGAGCGTGAGCGCGCGCAGGCCCTCGGCATCCGCGGCCGAGACCTGGAGTACGGCGAGGTCGTTGTCCGCGTCGGAACCGATGACGTCGGCGTCGACCCGGCGGCCGTTCGACAGGACCAGGGATACATCGCTCGCTCCTTCCACCACATGCGCGTTGGTGACCACGTGCCCCTCCTGGTCGATCGCGAACCCGGACCCGGTCGCGCGCCCGGCACGCACCGACACCACACCAGGCAACACACTCGCCGCCGCGGCCGAGATCGACCCCTGCGCAGCCGCGGGCGGTGCCGCCGCCTGCGGCAGGTCGATCGCCGCCGGGTCGGGGTCCCGCGAGCCGGTCACCGCGCCGGCGAGCCCGCCCGCCACGATCGACATCGCGACGGTGGCAACCAGGATCCCGGCGCGGCGTCCGGACCTCGCGGTAGGACTAGGGACCGTCACCCCGGCCGGAGGTGCCGCCGCCGGAGAGGGGGGTGCCGACGCAGCGGCAACCGGGGTGACGGGGAAGGTGGGTGGTGCAGTGGGTGGGGGTGTGACAGGTGGTGGGCCGGGGTAGTAGTGGGGGCCTCGGAAGGGGTGGCCCAGGTGTGGGGGCATGGTGGCTCCTCAGGGGAGGCGCGAGAACCAGAGGAGGGACGCCAGAGCGGCCAGGAGGGCCGCGGCCAGGGCGATTCCCGCCACCAGGTTGGTGATCTCGCGTGGTTCGGTGGTCCAGCCGATCGACGACTGGAGGTCGGAGTACACGTCGCGCAACTGCTCGTCGCTCTCGGCGGCATAGAACGACCCGCTGGTCGCATCAGCGAGCCCCTGCAACGACTCCGTGTCAGCAGGGACCGGGATGTCGCGCCCTTCGAGGTTCACAGTGCCTTCAGGCGTCCCGTACGCGATCGTCGAGACCGGTACGCCGGCCTGCGCCGCGGCATCGGCCGCCTCGTCGATCGGCCGCCCAGCAGTGTTCCCACCATCGGACAGCAACACGATCCGGCTCGGCGGCGGATCATCCGGGTCGATCGACCGAACCGCCTGCAGGCTGGTCAGCACGGCCTCCCCGATCGCCGTACTGTCGCTCAGCTCCAGACCATTGATCGCATCAACCGTCGCCTGGTGGTTCGTGCTCGGCGTCGCCACCACGGTCGCGGTCCGCGCAAACGACACCAACCCGACGTTGAACTTCTCCGGCAGGTCCTGGACGAACTGGACCGCCGCCTGCTTCGCCACCTCGAACCGGTTGGGCGCGACATCAGTGGCCGCCATCGAGTTGGACACGTCCATCGCGACCAGCACAGTGGCCCGCTCCCGCGGAACCCGTACGTCGGCCACCGGACGCGCGATCGCGATCGTCAGCACAGTCAACGCGGCCAGGAAAGCCGCAGCCGGTGCATGCCGGCGCCAACCAGGCCGCACAGGCGCGACCTTCTCCAGCATCGGCAGTGTCGCGAACCGGACGGCGTACTTGCTGCGGCGGCGCTGGGCAATCAGGTAGGCGGCGATCAGCGCCCCCACCAGCACCAGCAGCCAGAGCCACAGCGGTTGCTCGAATCTCATCGGATACCGGTCCTCCCGGTCGGGTGCCGCCGGATACTCGACCGGCGGCGAGCGGTGGCGAAGGCGGCGACAGCACGGACCCAGTCGGTGTCGGTCCGCAGCACGAGGTGTGCGGCACCGGCGGCCCGGATCGCCTGGGTGGTCTGGGCGCGGTGGGCGGTCATCGCATCGGCGTACCGCCGGCGGAGTTTGCGGCTGCCGGTCTGGACCTCGCGCCGCCGGCCCGTCTCGGGATCGACCAGGGTGAGCAGTCCGACCTCGGGTAGTTCGAGCTCGCGCGGATCCAGGACCTCGACGGCGATCACCTCATGCCGTGCCGACAGCCGCCGCAGCGGATCGGCCCAGCCGTCGTCGTGGAAGTCGGACACAACCACTCGCAGCCCAGGTCGAGGATGCTCGCGGTTCAGCCGGGTGATCGCGCGGCCGAGGTCGGTCCGCGGGAACTCCCCAGGAGTTGCTCTGGGCAACGACAGCAGCGACCGTAACGAGCGGCGGAGCTGGACCGAACCGGCCGCTGCGGGGAGCCGGCGTACTTCGTTGCCGATCGCAACACGGACGCCGAGCCGGTTGCCGGGACCGTCGGCCAGCAGCCCGACCGCCCCGACGATCGCGATGGCGAGGTCGCGCTTCTCGCTGAGCGCCGTACCGAAGTCCATGCTGGCCGACGCATCCAGCAGTGCCCAGGTCTCCAGCTCACGTTCGGCCAGCGGCGCGCGGACGTGCGGCTCCAGCGAACGCGCGGTGACATTCCAGTCCATCCGGCGTACGTCGTCCTGACCGGCTTGGTACGGCCTGGCCTCGTTGGGCTCGCTGCCGGGACCGCTGCGCAGACCGGTGATCTCGCCGTGCAGGAACCCTTCCAGCTTCCGCTTCACCGTCAACTCGAGCGCCCGCAAAGCGCGCTCCCGCCCAGCCAGCAGATCAGGACTGGTGCTCATGCCGCTGACCCCTGCGCGTCATCGGCCGGCACCACGTGCGGCTGCTCGATGGTGTGCAGGATGCGCGACACGACCGCCCGCGGATCGACCCCGTCCGCGAGCGCGTCGAAGGTGAGCACCAGCCGATGGGCCATCACGTCAAGCGCAACGTCGTACACGTCGGCCGGCAGGACGTAGTCCCGCCCACGCAGCAACGCCAATGCCCGACCCGCCGCGACCAGACCGAGCGTGGCCCGAGGGCTGGCTCCGAACTCCAGTACGCCGCTCAGGTCGTGGATCCCGTACTGCTGGGGTGCCCGGGTCGCATGCACCAGGCGTACGACGTACTCCGCCACGGCATTGTGGACGAAGACGTCTTCCGTTGCCTCCTGCAACTGGGCGACCTGCTCCGGGCTGAGCACCGCGTTGGCGTGCGGCCGGTGCGCGCTCATCCGCTGCAGGATGGTGAGCTCCTCGAGCGGGCTCGGATAGTCCACCGTGATCTTCAGCAGGAACCGGTCCCGCTGCGCCTCGGGCAGTGCGTAGACACCGTCGGACTCGATCGGGTTCTGGGTCGCGAGGACGAGGAACGGTTCGGGCAGCCGGTAGCTGGTGCCGCCGATGCTGACCTGCTGCTCGGCCATCGCCTCCAGCAAGGCGGACTGCACCTTGGCCGGCGCGCGGTTGATCTCGTCGGCGAGCACCAGGTTGGCGAACACCGGGCCGAGCTCGGTGTCGAAGGCCTCGGTCGACGGCCGCCAGATCCGCGTGCCCATGATGTCGCCGGGCACCAGGTCCGGGGTGAACTGCAGCCGGGCGAACCGGCCGCCGATCACCTCTGCCAGCGTCCGCACGGCGAGCGTCTTCGCGACGCCCGGCACACCTTCCAGCAGGCAGTGCCCACGGGCCAGCAGCCCGACCAGCATCCGTTCGACCAGGTGGTCCTGCCCGACGACGACCTTCTTCACTTCGAACAGCGCGTGCTCGAGATTGGCCGCGGTCATGCGTTCCCGGCCGGGTTCTGCTCAGGCTGCGACGGCTGCGACGGCTGGTTCTGGCCCTGACCGCCGCCGCTCTTCTCCGGGCAGTCCTCCCGCGTCCCGTTCTGCTGCGGCGACGGGGTGGTGGCGTCGTCCTCCACGGTCACATACCCCTGCTCGGGTGCCGGGTCGTTGCCGGCCGCGTACGCGATCCCGCCGACGCCGAGTGCCGCCACGGCGACCGCCGTACCGAGGATGAGCCGTTTGCCAGGGATGTTCATGGAAACTCCTTCGCTCGATTGGCCTCCAGACCATCAAAGGAGTGCGAAAACGGCAGGAAAGCGGAGCGAAAGTCCGCCGAAAGAGCAGGCCGGAGGATGCGGGTCGTCCGGCTACCTTGGTTGCGTGCGACTACTGGTGGTGGAGGACGAGGAAGGCCTGGTCAGCGCTCTGCGCTCCGGACTCGGCCGGGCCGGCTATGCCGTCGACACGGCGCTGACCGGTGCCGAGGCGACCGAGAAGCTCGCGACCACGGCGTACGACCTGGCGATCCTCGACATCACGCTGCCGGACACCAGCGGCCTCGACCTGTGCCGTGCTGTACGCCGGGGTGACATCGAGGTGGCGTCCGGCCGCGAACTGCGAGTGCTGATGCTGACCGCGCGCGCCTCGCTGGCGGACCGGGTCCGCGGGCTGGACGAAGGCGCGGACGACTACCTGACCAAGCCGTTCGCACTGGTCGAGTTGCTCGCCCGGATCCGTGCGCTGCTGCGCCGCGACGTCACCAACGGCAGCACGCAGCTGCACGTCGGCGACCTGGTGCTGGACTCCTCCCGCCACCTCGCCACCCGGTCCGGCCGCGAACTCCCTTTGACGTTGAAGGAGTTCGGCGTACTGCGGTATCTGATGTCGCGACCCGGGCATGTGGTGTCGGCCGAGGAACTGCTCGAGCACGTCTGGGACGAGAACGCGGACCCGTTCACCCAGAGCGTCCGGGTGACGGTCGGAACGCTGCGCCGCAAGCTCACCCAGGACGGCGAGGAACCCGTGCTGGAAACGGTGATCGGCCGGGGCTACCGGCTTCGAGGTGACGCATGAAGATCCCCCGCCCGCCCTGGACCCAGACGATCCGCTTCCGGCTGACGCTGACGTACTCCGCCATACTGATCGCGCTCTCCGCACTGCTGCTCGGTGGCGTCTACCTGACGCTGTCGCAGCTCCTGGACCCCAAGCCTTTGGACCAGATCCAGGTCAACAAGGTCTACAAAGATGCCGAGGGCAACCTCAAGCTCAAGCAGGGCCAGGTGATCCAGGCCGCCGAGATCTCCAGCGTCGAGTCAGCGGTGAACTACCAGACCCTGCAGACGTTGCGGAACTACTCGGCCGCCGGCATGGGCGTGCTGTTCCTGGTCAGCCTCGGTACCGGCTGGTGGCTGTCCGGCCGGGCGCTGCGGCCGGTACGGCGGATCACCGCGACCGCGCAGGAGATCTCGGCAACCGACCTGTCCCGCCGGATCGCGCTCGGCGGACCGCACGACGAACTGCGGAACCTGTCCGACACCGTCGACGACATGCTCGGCCGGCTGGAGTCGGCGTTCGTCGCGCAACGGCAACTGGTCGACGACGCGTCGCACGAGCTGCGCAATCCGCTCGCGGTGATCCAGGCGAACGTGGACGCGGTTCTCGCGCACGACGACACCCCGCCGGAGGACCGGGCCCAGGCGACCGCGATCGTGAGCCGGGCGATCCAGCGGATGACGCGGCTGGTCGAGGATCTGCTCGCCTCGGCCCGCCGGTCCTCGCCGGCGTTCGTCGACGCGGACGTCGATCTCGCCGCGATCGCGGGCGAGGCGGCTGAGGAGTACGAACTGCTCGCGGCCGATCGCGAGCTTCACGTCGTACGCCGGTTGTCCCCCGGGCCGACCGCGGCCGGGGACGCGTCGGCGCTGCGGCGGGCGGTCGACAACCTGCTCTCGAACGCGGTCCGGCTGGCGCGCGGTGGAAGTGAACTGGTGCTCGCGGTGGGCAGCCGCAACGGCTGGGCCTGGATCGCGGTGCGCGACGAGGGTCCAGGGATCGCGGCGGATGACGCTGATCGCGTCTTCGACCGCTTCTTCCGCGGCGGTCAGCGGCAGCCGCCGGCGACCATCCCGTCGACCGGGCAACGCCGAGCTGGCCTGGGCCTGGCCATCGTCCGCCAGATCGCCGAGTCCCACGGCGGCACTGTTGCCCTCCACTCGGAGCTCGGCGTCGGCAGCACGTTCATCATCTGGCTCCCCGAACGGTCCCTCACCAACAGCACCCGCCGTACCCCCACTCCACCCGACGAAGACCCTCTCGGTCCCCGCCCAGGCTCAGGCCAGTAGGGCCTGGTGCAGCGCGTCCGCGTGAGCGGTGAACCAGTGGTTGGTGCGCTGGGTGAGCGCGGCTTCGCCGGTGGTCCAGCGTTGGTGGAACCAGGGGTGACCGGTTTCGGCGCCCCGGCGGACGTAGTCCATGCACCAGACGTGATTGTCGGCGGCCGCCTCGACCAGTCGCAGCCGGTCGGCTTCGGACAGGCCGTAGCTGTCGGCGAAGCGGCGGAAACGGGCGAACGTGCGGCCGCGGCGGGCGTCGTGGATGTCGGCGGCCGGGCGCAGCGGCCCCCACAAACGGATCGCGGCGGCCACGTCCCACAGCGCCGAGCCAGGACCGGCGAGGTCGAAATCGATCAACGCGACCGCGACCCCGTCCCGGAACACGATGTTGTCCAGGTTCGGGTCGTTGTGGCTGACGATGTCCTCGACGTACGCCGGGGGCACCGGCTCGGACCAGCTGAAGTCGTCAGGCCGGAAGCCGGCGACCGCCTGGTGATACTCACGCAGCAGCGCGGCGACGCTGTCCAGTGCGGCATCCGTCATCGACCAGGCCGGGTACGGCGGCGTCACCGTCTCACCGGGCAGGAACGACAACACCTCACGCCCCTGCCCGTCGATCCCGAGGATCGTCGGCGCACCCTCGAACCCGACGTCTTCCAGGTGCTGGAGCAGCGCATGGATCGCCTCGCTGTTTCCGCGCAGCGGACGGCGTACGGTGTCTCGGACACGCACCACCAGTCCGCGGTTGGCGGTACCACCGAGCAGCGGGGTCTCGACCTCGACCATCAGGTCAGGTTGTCTCGTCCAGCAGGGCCCTCGCAAGTGGACTGTGTGTCACCAGGCCGTTCACCAGCCCGCTGCGGACCGCGGCGCGCACCGCGCCGACCTTGGCCAGCCCGTACGGGATCGCGATCACCTCGTCGATCGCGTCCATCTGCTCGGCGTTGATCGCGATCACCCGGTCGGTCACCCGGCTCTGCACCGCGGCGCCGTCCGCATCGACGAACACCCCGGAGATGTCCGCGACCACTCCGCGCCGGAGCAACTGATCACACGCCTTCTCGTCCATCGCGTCGTACAGCGTGGACTGGTCGGCCGCCCAGGACCCGAGCCCGACCACGGCCTTGGTGACCGAGTCGAAGTGGCTGATCGCCTCCGCGACCTCCGGCTGCTGCCGCAAAGCCCGCGCGGTCGCGGCATCCGGCACGACCAGCGGTGCATAGAAGAGGTACGCCGCTCCGCCGGACAAACGAGCGGTGTGCCGGACCAGCTCCACCGAGTTCGCCTCGACATCCGGGCGGGTCAGCGCGCCGGTCAGCTGGACGACGGGCACGGGAGCGAGTGAGGTCAGCTGCTCGGTCATCGCGGTGACCGCCCGGGCCCACGCGAGCCCCAGCACGTCGTCCGCGGTAACGATCTCGGACAGCAGGTCCGCGGCAGCCTTGCCGAGCTGGAGCCGCAGCGCGGCCGGGTCCTCCTCAGGAGTGTCCACCACGATCGCGCGGCGCAGCCCGAGGGACTCCTGCAGGCGCGCGGACAGATCGAGGTCGATGGCGCCCGGATGGCTGATCTCGATCCGCACCAGCCCGCTGCTGCGCGCCTGGTCGAGCAGCCGCGCCACCTTGAAGCGGCTCAGCCGGAACTCGTCGGCGATCTCCACCTTGGACCGGCCGTCGACGTAGTACCGCCGCGCGATCGACGCCGTCAGCACGAGCTGCGCCGGACCGCCGGTGATGGGCTCCATGGTGCCTCCACGATGTTCAGGCCCGCTCATATGAGCAGGCCCCCGCCCTAGTGTTGCACAGGCTCTTGACAAGGCGCTCGGGTAACAGTTGACTCATATATGAGCAGCGTGATGCTCATCTGAGCGAAGTGAGCGAGGGAGCACCATGCCCGAGACGCGCGAGGCCTTCGTGAGAGATCAACATCAGGTGGAGGTAGCTATGCGCAGCAGGTTCACGAAGTCGAGGACGATCGCGCTGGCCCTGCCGGCGGCAGCCGCGCTGGCGCTGGCCGGCTGCGCAGGTGCCGGTGGCGGCGGCGATAGCAGCGGTGGCAGCGGCGGTGAGAAGTCCATCAACGTCCTCATGGTCGGCAACCCGCAGATGGTGGACATCCAGCAGCTCACCGCGGACAGCTTCACCAAGGACACCGGCATCAAGGTCAACTACACCGTGCTGCCGGAGAACGAGCTGCGTGACAAGGTGACGCAGGACGTTGCGACAGGGGCCGGCCAGTACGACATCGCCACCGTGGGCGCCTATGAGGTGCCGATCTGGGCGAAGAACAACTGGCTGCACGAGCTCGGCTCGTACGCCGACGGCGACGCCAACTTCGACAAGGCTGACCTACTCAAGCCGATGGTGCAGTCCCTGTCCGGTGAGGACGGCAAGCTCTACGGCCTGCCCTTCTACGGAGAGTCGTCGTTCCTCATGTACCGCAAGGACATCTTCGCGAGCAAGGGCATCACGATGCCCGAGCGTCCCACCTGGCAGCAGGTCGCCGACATGGCCGCGAAGGTCGACGGCGCGGCGCCCGGCATGAAGGGCATCTGTCTGCGCGGTCTACCCGGGTGGGGCGAGCTGGGCGCCGCGCTGACCACGGTGGTCAACACGTTCGGTGGCACCTGGTTCACGAAGGACTGGCAGGCACAGGTGAACAGTCCAGAGTTCACCGAAGCGACCAACTTCTACGTCAACCTGCTGAAGGCCCATGGCGAGGCGGGTGCCTCGCAGGCGGGCTTCACCGAGTGCCTGAACGCGATGAGCCAGAGCAAGGTCGCGATGTGGTACGACGCGACGTCTGCCGCCGGCTCACTCGAGGACCCCAAGGTCAGCAAGGTCGCCGGCAAGGTCGGCTACGTCTTCGCCCCCGTGAACAAGACCAAGGTGTCGGGGTGGCTGTGGACCTGGGCGTGGGTGATGCCGAAGACCACGAAGAAGGCTGACGACGCGTCGAAGTTCATGCTGTGGGCGTCGGGCAAGGGCTACGAGAAGCTCGCGGGCGAGAAGCTCGGCTGGTCCCGTGTTCCGGCCGGAAAGCGGGCGAGCACGTATGAGATCCCTGAGTACAAGCAGGCCTCTGCCGCGTTCGGACAGATGACGCTGAAGTCGATCGAGGAGGTCGACCCGACCAACCCCGGCCTGCAGCCCCGGCCCACGATCGGCATCCAGTTCGTCGACATCCCGGAGTTCCAGGACCTCGGCACCAAGGTGACCCAAGACGTTGCCGCGGCCATCGCCGGACGAGGCACGGTCGAGCAAGCGCTCGCGAAGGGTCAGAAGCTCGCCGAGCAAGCGGCAGCCAAGCAGAAGTAGACCCGCCCGGGGCGGACCGCGCCATCCGGTCCGCCCCTAGCCCGGGACCTCCGTCATCGGTGGGGTCTCGCACCTGGAGGAACCATGACTGCTCTGGCATCAGAGCCGGCTACCACCCGGCCCACGACCCAGCCTCCCACCGCGCGCGACAAGTGGCGTCGTCGGGGGCCGCTGCTCCCCGCGCTGATCTTCACCATCATCATCACCCAGATCCCGTTCCTGCTGACGATCGCCATCTCGACGCTGCACTGGAACATCCTGCAACCCGGCGAGAAGAACTTCCTGGGGCTGGGGAACTACCAATCGTTCGCCGGTCTGCAGAACTATGCCACCGTCTTCAGCGATGCCCGGCTGCGGAACGCGGTCGTCAACACCGTCGTCCTGACCGCGTCGGTGGTGGTCATCAGTGTGCTGATCGGGCTCGGGCTCGCGATCCTGCTGGACAAGCGTTTCCCGGGACGTGGACTGGCGAGAACCTTGCTCATCGCACCGTTCCTGGTGATGCCCGTCGCGGCGGCGCTGCTGTGGAAGCACGCGTTGTACAACCCCGACTATGGCCTCTTCAACGGTGTCCTCAACTGGATCTGGCAACTGTTCGGCGCCGAGCAGGGGCCGACGATCGACTACGTGTCGCGCTGGCCGATGCCCTCGGTGATCGCGGCGCTGGTATGGCAGTGGACGCCGTTCATGATGCTGATCCTGCTGGCCGGGCTCCAGTCACAACCCGGCGACGTACTCGAGGCCGCCAAGATCGACCGTGCCGGCAGCTTCCAGACCTTCCGTTTCATTACGCTGCCGCACCTCCGGCAGTACATCGAGCTCTCCGCCCTGCTCGGCTCGATCTACGTACTGCAGACGTTCGACGCCATCTACACGATCACCCAAGGTGGGCCCGGTTCCGCCACGACCAACCTTCCGTACGAGATCTACCTGACCACGTTCCGCAAGTTCGAGTACGGCGAGTCCGCTGCTGCCGGCGTCGTGACGGTGATCGCCACCATCATCGTCGCCACCTTCGCCCTTCGCACCATCTCGTCCCTGTTCAAGGAGGAGATCTCCCGATGACCACCGTGGTGGACAAGCCTCAGACCAGCGGCTCGAGGACCAGCCGGCGACGCGGGCGCCAGACCGAACCGAGGAGATCGGGGTTTCCATGGTGGGCAATAGGCACCTGGATCGTCACGTTGATCTTCTTCCTGCCAGTTGCCTGGATGGTGCTCACCTCGTTTCACGATGAGGCCGACGCGGCAACGAACCCGCCGTCCGTGTTCGCCCCGATCACCTTCTCCAACTACGGTGATCTCTTCAACCGTGATATCGCGCCATACCTGATCAACTCGGCGACAGCCAGCATCGTGTCGACGATCCTCGTGCTGGTCCTGGCCGTGCCGGCGGCCTACGCGCTGTCCATCAAGCCGGTCGAGAAGTGGACCGACGTACTGTTCTTCTTCCTGTCGACCAAGTTCCTGCCGCTCATCGCCGCGCTGCTGCCGATCTACCTGATCGTCAAGTACCTCGGGATGCTCGACAACATCTACACACTCGTCATCCTCTACACCTCGATGAACCTGCCCATCGCGGTATGGATGATGCGCTCCTTCCTGGCCGAGGTGCCCTTCGAGATCCTCGAGGCCGCGCAGGTCGACGGCGCGGGCTTCATCCGCACCCTGGTCTCGATCATCACGCCCATCGCGATGCCGGGGCTCGCGGCCACCAGTCTGATCTGTTTCATCTTCAGCTGGAACGAGTTCATGTTCGCCGTGAACCTCACCTCCGTGCGTGCCGCGACCTCCCCGATCTTCCTGGTCGGGTTCATCTCCAGCCAGGGCCTCTTCCTCGCCAAGCTCTGCGCGGCCGCGACCCTCGTGTCGCTCCCGGTCCTCATCGCCGGCTTCGCGGCTCAGGACAAACTCGTCCGCGGACTGTCGCTCGGAGCGGTAAAGTGACCCAGATGCTCTCCGTGACCACGTTAGGTGCCCTGAGCAACGAGGTGGGTGTCCCGTCGTACGACCGTACGGCGGTGCGGCCAGGCATCGTGCACTTCGGCGTCGGCGGCTTCCACCGGGCCCACCAGGCGATGTACCTGGACCGGCTGATGAACGACGGGAAGGCCCTCGACTGGGGCATCGTCGGCGTCGGCGTACTTCCCCAGGACAGGAGGATGTACGACGTCCTGTCCGCGCAGGACCACCTGTACACGTTGGTGATCAAGCACCCGGACGGGACGCTCGAGCCGCGGGTGATCGGCTCGGTCGTCGGCTACCTGTTCGCGCCCGACGACCCGTCCGCCGTACTGGACCGGCTCGTCGATCCAGCGACGCGGATCGTGTCGCTGACGATCACCGAGGGCGGCTACAACGTGAACCAGGTGACCGGCGAACTGGACACCTCCGACCCCGCGCTGGCCGCGGACCTGGAGCCGGGCGCGACGCCGGGGAGCGTGTTCGGGTTCATCGTCGAGGCGCTGGCGCGCCGGCGGGCGGCCGGAGTGCCGCCGTTCACGGTGATGTCGTGCGACAACATCCCGGGCAACGGACATGTCGCCCGCAAGATGCTGGCAGCTTTCGCTCGGCTCAAGGATCCGTCGGTCGCGGAGTTCCTGGAGACCGAGGTGCGGTTCCCGAACTGCATGGTCGACCGGATCACGCCGGTGACCACGGATGCCGACCGGGCCGCGCTGGCCGAGAGGTTCGGGATCGAGGACGGCTGGCCGGTGGTGTGCGAGCCGTTCACGCAGTGGGTGCTCGAGGACGACTTCGGTGGTGACCGGCCGCCGTACGACGATGTCGGCGTACAGATCGTGGGTGACGTCGAGCCGTACGAGCTGATGAAGTTGCGGCTGCTGAACGCGAGTCACCAGGCGCTGTGCTACCTCGGCTACCTGGCCGGCTACCGGTACGCGCACGAGGTGTGCCAGGACAAGCTGTTCGTCGACTTCCTGCTCCGCTACATGGACGACGAGGGGACGCCGACGCTGCCGCCGGTGCCCGGGGTCGACCTGGACCGGTACAAGCACCAGTTGATCGAGCGGTTCGCGAACCCGGAGGTCCGCGACACCCTGGCCCGCCTGTGCGCGGAGAGCTCGGACCGGATCCCGAAGTGGCTGCTGCCGGTCGTCCGCGAACAACTCGCGGCCGGGCGGAGCATCACGCGGTCGGTGCTGGTGGTCGCGTCGTGGGCGCGGTACGCCGAGGGCGTCGACGAGCAGGGCGAGCCGATCGAGGTGGTGGACCGGCTGCGCGACAAGCTGGTCGAGCGGGCACAGCACAACCGCGAGGACCCGCTGGTGTTCATCTCGGACCCGGATCTGTTCGGTGACCTGGCGTCGAACGACGTGTTCGTGACGCAGTACATCGCCGCCCTGAAGTCGCTGCACGAGATCGGCGCCCGCGCCACTCTCGAAGCCCTCTAATGTGGACACATGACTGAGCTGAGGCTGGTTGCCGGGGTGGACTGCTCTACCCAGGCAACCAAGGTTCTGGTGTGCGATGCCGAGACCGGAGCGGTGGTGCGGGAAGGACGCGCGCCACACCCGGACGCCACGCAGGTGGATCCGGCCGAGTGGTGGAAGGCCTGGGAGATCGCGTCGGACGGGCTGCTCGACGGAGTGGAGGCGATCTCGGTCGGCGGCCAGCAACACGGCATGGTGCTGCTGGACGAGGCCGGCGAGGTCGTTCATCCGGCGGTGCTGTGGAACGACACCAGCTCCGCGGACGCGACCATCGAGCTCGTCGAGGAGCTCGGTGGGCCGGGTGCGTGGGCCGAAGCGGTCGGATCGGTCCCGGTGCCTTCGTTCACCGTCACCAAACTGCGGTGGGTGCGGGATGCCGACGCAACTGCTCCCGGCGACGCGGCACGGCGCGAGGCCGCGGCCCGTGCGGCCGCAGTCGTGCTGCCGCATGACTGGATGACGCATCGGCTGGCGGCCGATCGGCACGGCATCGACGGCATCACCACCGACCGCGGTGACGCCTCTGGCACCGGCTGGTGGTCGCCCGCGACGAACAGCTACCGGCCGGACCTGGTAGAGCTCGCCTTCGGCCGCTCGCTGAAGCTCCCGCGGGTGGCCGGTCCGGCGGAGATCGTGGGCCACACCGCGTCCGGCGCCGTACTGGCCGCCGGCACTGGCGACAACGCAGCAGCCGCGCTCGGCCTCGACCTCCAGCCCGGTGACGTCGCCGTGTCCCTCGGCACCAGCGGTACGGCGTTCGCCCGCTCGACGCACCCGACCGCCGACCCGACCGCTCTGGTGGCAGGTTTCGCGGACGCCACCGGCGAGTACCTGCCACTCGTATGCACGCTGAACGCCGCCCGGGTCCTGTCGGCGACCGCCGAACTCCTCAGCCTGGACCTGGACGCCTTCAACGAGGCCGCGCTGACGTCGTCCGGCAGCAACGGCCTCGTCCTGCTGCCGTTCCTGGACGGTGAGCGTACGCCGGACCTTCCGCACTCGACCGGGCTGATCTACGGCCTCACCCGCGCCACCGCCCAGCCCGCGACCATGGCCCGCGCCGCGGTCGAAGGCCTGCTGTGTGGTCTGGCCGACGCTGTCGACGCCCTCCGCGCTCAGGGCCTCCCGGTCCACCGCGTACTCCTGCTCGGCGGCGCCGCCCGGTCCCGTGCGGTCCAGGCACTGGCGCCTGCGCTCCTGGGCGCCGAGGTGATCCTCCCGGAGCCGGCCGAGTACGTCGCCTTGGGCGCTGCCCGGCAAGCAGCCTGGGCACTGTCCGGTGCCGATGCCCCGCCGACCTGGCAGGTCCCGGTCGGCAAGCCCGAGCCGTCGGTGATGTCCGACGCCGAGGCGGCGCAGGTCCGCGCCCTCTACGGCCAGGTCCTGACCAACACCGTCCCGCTGCTGTCCACGCCGTACAACCGGTAGCTCCCCGCCCCGGAGGCTGACCGGGGCGTAGCGGAGAATGTGGCGGTGAGTTCGCGTGTGGTGTTGCTGGCCGGGCCTTCCGGGGCAGGGAAGTCGCGGCTGGCCGAACTGGTGGGGCTGCCGGTGGTCCGGCTCGACGACTTCTACCGCGACGGCGACGACGAGGCGATGCCGCGCTCCCCGCTGGGGATCGTGGACTGGGACGATCCCCGCTCGTGGGACGGCGACCGCGCGGTCGCAGCCCTCGAGCAGTTGTGTACGACGGGCTCGGCGGAGCTGCCGATCTACGACATCGCCGCGGACGGCACGGTCGGTCACCGGCCGGTCAGCACGCAGGGTTCGCCGCTGATCATTGCCGAAGGCATCTTCGCCGACCAGATCACCGGCCGGCTGCGTGATCGCGGCCTACTGGCCGCTGCCATCTGCCTGCGGCACCACCGGCTCGTCACCTTCGCCCGGCGGTTCCAGCGCGATCTGCGCGAACACCGCAAGCCGCCGTTCACCCTGCTCCGCCGCGGTCTGCTGCTGCTCCGCGACGATCCCCAGGTGGTCCGGCGCTGCATCGAAGCCGGCTGCGAACCCCTGCATCCGAAGGCCGCCCGGCGCCGGATCGAGACGTTGCTCACCGAGTCGCGATCCCTCTGATTTGCAAGGCGTTCGCCCTACGTTCACCTGGCTCTGATGACATCTGGCCCGGAGACCTTCTGAAGCTCTCGGGGGCGAGAAGCCGGACGGAGAAACACCGTGACGCGGACTGCGCCAGGCGTTGCCGCTGTAGTGACCGCACTCCTGCTGGGGGTGACCGGCTGCGGGAACGACGCCGGAGCCACGGTCGGCACCGTGCAGACCCCGGCGGCGAAGTCCTCGGGGGCCGCGGTGCAGAAGGCGCCGAAGAGCGCACTGGCCGAGCTGGTCGTCCTCCCCCGCGGATATGTCGCCGATCCGCGCAGTGCTGCCGGGCCGTTCACCGCGACCACCTTCCTGGCCAACTGGTCCGCCGTACCCGCTGTCGATCGTGCGCTGCTGCTCAACGCCGGCTTCACCGACGGCTACCGCGCGTCCCGGGTCAGCGCGGACAAGAAGAAGCAGTTCACCGTGCAACTGTTCAGGGCGGCCTCAGCAGCCAAGGCGACGACCTTGCAGCAGGGCTTCTGGGACCAGGACACCCACGAGCACTCGTTCGGTGTCCCGGGCGCGCTGAGCGACGCCAAGGTCCAGTACGACGGCGGCACCGGGCAGTCCGAGGCGATCGCGGAGGTGAGCTTCGTGGTGAACACCCTGGTCGTCCAGCTCAGCGTCCGCCAGGCCGGTGCCCTGGGCACCGATCCCAAGCCCGACACCGCCCTGCTCAAGGCCATCGCCAGACAACAACGAGCCCGCCTCACCACCAGCAAGAGCTGACCGCCGGCCCGGACCGGGCCGGCGTACTCGTCAGCCGGCGTGGCGGGAGCGCGGAGCCGTTGCGGGCAGGATGTCCTCGATGAGGGCCTCGGTCTCGGGGCTGAGGACCAGGCCGTACCGCTGGATGCGGTCGCCGAGGGCCTCCACGATCCGCTCGGCCGCCGCCGTACCGCCGTACCGGAACTCGGCGGTCAGGAGGTCACGCCACAGCAGGTCGGAGCTGTCGGCGAGGCGCAGACCGGCCTGTACGGCGCTCACGGCACCCGCCGGGTCGTCCGCGTTCATCGCCAGCTCCCACAGCCGGTGCGAGGCGTCGACGACGACGTCCGGCACCAGCCGCTCGAGATGCACCCGGGCGATCCACGAGTAGCCGCCGCGGGGACGGCCGCTGAGGAACGCGCCACGCACCAGATGCAGGCCGCGACGCAGCAACTCGCGCTCGTCCCGGACAGTCTGGGCGGTCCGGCTGCGTCGGGCCAGCTCGGTGAAGCAGTCCCAGTCGACAGCGACCTCCGGACCCAGCGCGATCCGGCCCGAAGCGTCCTGGCGCAGGTGGTGACCGCCGACGGTGTCGGTGCCCAGCCACTGGCGCACTCGCTCCACGGCACCGTCCCGAACCTCGGGCGTGACCCCACGCGGCCAGACCGAGGCGCCGAGCACGCTCGGGTGCACGCCGCCGGGGTGCAGGGCCAGGAACGCCACGATCTCGGTGGCGAGCGGGACCCGCTCCGCCTCCAGCCGGTTGGGCGCCCGCACGTCCAGCGGTCCGAGGACCCCGATCCGCACGGTCGCGGTCGACCAACTCGAGTCGTCGCCGGTCCGGCCGCTGCCCGGAAGCCGGACCCGGCTCGGCCCGGTCGGCGTCGGGGTCGGAGTCCGCGCGGCACCCAGCAGCTCGGTGAGGGAGTCGACGGTCGGCTCGGACAGCCGGCTGGCCGACAGCGTCAGGCCGAGCGCGGGGATGCGCAACGTGCCCGACTCGTCGACTCGCAGCTGCCACCGTGCGCCTGGCACGGCACCGGCGACCATCAGGCCGAAGCCGGCCCGCGTCCGCGCCGCCAGCGCCGCCAGCCGGTTCGCGGTGTCCTCGCGCGGAGGTGCACCGAGTACGACGTACTGCGGGGCGGCGTCGGCCGAGCGGTTCACCCGGCCGGCCAGCACCTCGGTCTCCACCGTGCCTCGCTCGAGGTCCGGGATGACCGCTTCGATGTCGTCGACCACCTGCAGCCGCTCGCCGAGCACGTCCTCGATCGCCTCCGGCAGACCGGAGGTCGTCACGCGCAGCATGTCGGTCCACGGGTTGGTCGCCAGCTGGACCGCGACCGACGTGGCGACCTCACGGGCCACCACCGGGTCACCTTCCAGGCTCAGCGCGCCGCTGGCCGCCTCGAGGTCGACCAGGACGTCGCGGTCGTACTCGTCCCGGCCCAGGCAGACCAGAGCGGGGAACGGCGCGGGGCCGGAGCGGTCGGTCGGGATGTCGGTCCCGGAGATCCGCCAGCGTCGGCCGTTGTCGATGTCCTGCCACGGCGCGGGCGGGTTGCCCTGGGCCGGCGCGAGCAGCAGCTCCACGCCGTCGTCGTCGACGAGCGCACCGAACAGTGGTGGCAACGGCTGACCGGCCGCCTCGCACTGCCGCACCAGCGCCCGCATCACGCGGTCGAGTGCGTCGGAGCGCTCGGGGTCGGCACCGACCCGCAGCGCCACCTCGGCCGTGGTGGCCGTTGCCTCCGGATCACGTCCGCGCCGCCGGTAGCGCTCGATCATCAGCAGGCCGAGCAGGCCCGCGCCGACCAGTCCGCCGCCCAACAGGTCGGCGGGCAGCCGCCAGCGCGAGTCCTCCTGCGCGTCGCCGGCGTGGACCGCGTGGTGGTCCCCGGCAGTCGTCGTACCGGCTTCCTCGCCTTGCTGAATCGTCGGAGTCTGCGCCCCCTGCTGGACCGTCGAACCGGACTCCGTCGTGGTGGTGTTGCCGGGCTCCTCGGTGTGCGTCGTCACCGTGGCCGGCGGCGTCGCGGTCTCCAGCGGCACCCGGCTGACGCCGACGGCGTCCTCGGGCATGATCAGGTCCCACCCCGGCATGATCAGCCGGGCCAGGTGCAGGTGACTGCCGTCGGGCTGGACCCGCTCCTTGTTGAGCTCGTAGATCTCCTTGTACCGGCGGCCGTCACCGAGGTGCTTCTCGGCGATGTCCCAGAGGCTGTCGTGGTGGTGCCCGACCGGTGCCTTGACCGTGTAGACCTTCTTGCCGGCCAGCGGATTGTTCTGGTTCGTCGCCGTCGTCGTGGTCGGAGCTCCACCGAAGCGGTTGTGGTCGACCTGCGCGTTCTCCTCCGGCGCGGGCTGCTGTTGCGTCGTCGCGCTGATGGTGACCTGGGACTTGTTCTCCGTCGGCGCGCTGGAACCGTGCCCGGTCGCCGCCGCGGCCTGGCCGGCTGCGATACCGGTCAGCAGCAGGGCGCTGACAAGGATGCGTGCGAGTCGCTGGCTGCCGCCGCCGAGCGGGACTGCCACCGGGACACCACGGCCACGGACGGCACTGGCCATCTCGGCGATCACGCACACGACGAAGTGCAACCACGCGATCCAGACAACGGCGCGCAGCACCGTCAGCAGTGCGTCCACACCGATCGGCGCGGTCAGGTCCTCGCGGCTCGGCCAGCCCGACGGCAACGGCGGCGGGCCGGTCAGGACCCACAGGGCCAGCGGTACGCCGATCACGAGAAGCAGGAGTGCGAGCGCGGCGAGCGCGGTCTGGCCCGCCGAGCGCGGTTCCGGCGGCCGCTCCTGGTGGAAGCGCGACGGGTCCGGTGGGCTCGCGACGAATCGGCCGGCCTTCTGCTGAGTCATGGGTGTCTCCTAGCCGATTCCGGTCTCGGGCTCGGCGACAGCGGTGCCGTGCACATCGAACTTGTTGATACCGACCAGACCGAGGATCGCGGTGTCGACGGTGGTGTCGGCGGATACGGTCACCTGGTTCCCGTTCACGGTGACCCGGATGTTGGTGTAGCCGCGCCCGGCGAGGAAGTTGGTGGCCACCGCGCGCGCCTGGCCGGAGTCGACCACCAGCTCGCCGCGGTCACGCAGTGCGGGTACGTCGATCGCGTTGGCGCCGGCGCGGGCGGCTTGTTCGGCGTCGTCGGTCAGCCGGCTGCGCTGGTTCAGGGCCAGGCCGCCGTCGACGACCAGCCCGGCGCCGACCAGCAGGACGGCGGCGAAGCCGAGCATGAAGACGGTGGCGGATCCACGCTCACCACGCGCCCGCCCGCGGGCGGCGGCGTGGCGGAGCCGCCGGAGCAGCCTGTTCATCCGGTCCTCCGGTACAGATCGATCGGGGCCGAGCTCTCGATCGTGACCGACTTCGACCCGGGCAGCCCGATCAGGCCCAGGCCGTCGTACGAGACCTGGCAGGTGATGCTGACCGTGATGGTCCCGCCGGACACGAAGTTCCCGCTCAGGGTGGCGTTCTGGCACTGGCCGACGTCCTGCAGCTGGGCGTCGGCGGTGTCGACGGCGGTGGCGCGGGCGGCCGCCTCCGTCCGCTCCAGGCTGGCGGCGCGGACCGCGTCCCGGCTGGCCGCCTCGATGTCGCCGCGGACCGCGACGTACCGGCCGCCGGCCACGACGAGCATCATGAAGGCCATCATCACCGGCGCGAGCAGCACGATCTCCACCGCCATCGAACCGCGGTCGGTCCGGCGACGGCGGCGACGACCGGAGACACGGCTCAGGTCAGTTGTCCGCACGGAACTCCTCCAGTGGGCCTTGCACGACCTGGGTGACGGTCGGTGGATCGAGGAACGGCGTGATCTTCTGCGCGTGCCCGGTGACCTCGACCCGCACCTGATCGGTGCCGACCGGTGTGACGGTGACCTGCACGTCCTCCAGGATTCCCTGACCGATGTGGTCGGTGTAGGCGCGGCCGGCGGCCTCCGCCTTGCCCCGGTCGAGCGAGGTCCGGGCCACCCGGGCCGCCTCCCGCGCCGCGGCCGAGGCCGCCTGGTTGCCCAGGTAGATCAGCGAGAACTGGATGGTCAGGAAGATCGCCAGCATCAGGATCGGCGCGTACAGAACGAGCTCGACGCTGCTCGCGCCGCGCTCGTCCCGCCGTGCACGGATGCACCTGCCCCGGATCGCCCGGGCCCACCGCCGAACCATCATGGCCGTCGGTCAGCCCAGGTCCAGGCTGTCGGCCTTTTTGGTCAGCTTGTCCAGGATGATCTTGCCGACGGCCAGCGCGACACCGATGAGCAGCGCCGAGATCAGCACCCACTCGAGCGCCGACGCACCACCCTCGAGCCGGCGGGCACGCTGGATGCGCGCGGCGATCAGCACCCGCATGAACATGACGGTCGGGTTGTTGGGGTTGAACATCATCATTTTCCCTCCTCGGGACCGGTGGGACGGTTCACAGTCCGACCACCCGGGCAACAGCTGGATACGTCAGGAAGAGCAGGAAGCCGACACACAGCAACATCTGGGCCATCAACATGGACTGGGACCGCGCCTGGGCACGGCCTTCGGTGTCGGCCAGTTCGCGCCGGCGCATCGACACCGCACGGGCGACCAGCGAGTCCCGCACCTTGGCGCCGTCCTCGGCGACCAGGGCGAGGGCGGCCGACAGGTCACGCAGTTCGTCGATCGCGAGTTCGTCACCGAGCTCGCCGAGCGCCGCCCACGGGGTGACGCCCTGCAGCCTGGCGGTCTCCAACGTGTCCCGGATCCGGACGAACGCCCAGCCGTCGCTGATCCCGGACGCCGACGACAACGCCTCCGGCACACCGCGGCCACCGGCCAGGTTCATCGCGACCAGGTCCAGGAAGGCGCTGACCACATGGCGGAAGTCACGGCGCCGGTCCGCGGCCTTGGTCCGCAGCTGGAGCGTCGGCAGGATGGCACCGACCACTGCGCCGACGATCCCGAGCCAGATCGGCACGAAGCCCGGCAGCCCGGCGCCGACGATGCTCAGCGGCACCAGCATCACCGTCGGCGCGACGAAACCCACCACGGCGCCGACCAGGCTGGTGGCCAGATGCGTCTCCAGCGACCGGCCGGCGATGCCCAGGTCGGCCGAGAGCGACACCGGCACCCGGATGCCCCGCGCCTCGAGCGCGCGGCGCATGCCAGAGCCCAGCCGCCGCATCCGCAGCGACTCCTCCTGGTGCCGCCGATCGGCTGTGAGGCTGACCTCGTTGCGGTAGCGGCGCATGTCCGCGTCGAGCTGCAACAGAGCGGCCGCACCGCTGGGCGCGGAGTTGCCGACCAGACGGATCAGGACCAGCACCCCGAGTCCGGCCAGAGCGCCGCCGAGCATGATGAGCGTCATCCGCGACCACCTCCGTCCGGCACCCGGTCCCGCGCATGCAGGAAGCGTTGCGGGGTCTCGAAGCTGGCCAGCCGGCGCAGCCACAGGAAGCCGACCGCGAACAGTCCGAGGATCATCATCAGCACGAGCTGACCCAGTGCGGTCGAGTACGGCTCGACGTACTTGCGGTTGAACAGAGACAGGCCGAGCACGAACGCCACGGTCACGACCATGACGATCTGGACGCTGCGCCGAGTACTACGGCGGCCGGCGTTGACCCGCTGCCGCATCTCGACAGCCGCACGGGCCGATTCCGACAACGAGCTCAGTACGTCGCGCAGGCCCGGGCCACGCAGACGCGCGTTCAGGATCAGCGCGGCGACGATGAGGTCGACACTGGAGTCGTTCATCTCGTCGGCGAACCTTTGCAACGCCTGCGGGAGTGGCACACGCACCCTGAGACGATCAGCGAGCGCGGTCAGTTCCGTCTGGATCGCGGGAGATGCCGCGTACGCCGTCGCCGGGATCGCCTGCTCGAGGCCGACCGCGCCGGCCACGGTGTCACGCAGGGACTCCGTCCAGGCGGCCAGCCCCTCCAGCCGGGCGATCGCCTTCGATTCCGCCGCCGCGCCACCGAACAGGGCCGGCCAGGCGAAGGCCAGTGCTCCGGTCGCCGCGGCCGCGACGGGCCACTGGGTCAGCAACAGCACGAGCAGCGCCGCACCGACAGCGACCGGGAGCCGCGTGCCCGCGGTCCGCAGATGGGTGACGATCGACGACGGCCCCCGCATCACCTCGGGTCCGGCCTGCGGGATCAGCGCCCAGACGAGCATCAGGATCGCGCCGCCGACGACCGCACCCAGCAGCACGATCAGCATCAGGTCCAGTGACGGGACGGTCACGAGGCCCACCCGGCCGGAGCGCTCGCTTGGTACCCGGCCGCCTGGAGCTCGGCCAGGCAGCTGATCGGCGCGGCCGGCTGGACCAGGCCGTCAGGCCCGGCCTGGAAGATCTCGCTGGACAGCACCCGGCCGTCCACACCGTTGACCTCGCGGACCGAGGTGATGATCCGGCGCAGTCCGCCACCGGAGGAGAAGTCGTTGCGTCGTTCAACGAACACGACGAAGTCGATCGCGCCCGCGATCAGCATCATGGTGGCGTCGGCCGGCAGCCGCTCGGCCGACTGGATCGCGTAGGTGCAGATGCGGTTGAACACCTCGAGCGACGAGTTCGCGTGGATGGTCGACAGCGAGCCGTCGTTGCCCTGGCTCATCGCGTTCAGCATGGTGACGATCTCGTCGCCGAGCACCTCACCGACGATCACCCGGCTGGGGTTCATCCGCAGCGACCGGCGGACCAGCTCGGCCATCACGATGGCGCCCTGGCCCTCGCTGTTCGGCAGCCGCTCCTCGGTCGCCAGCACGTTCGGGTGCAGGTCCTCGAACTCACCCAGGCCCAGCTCCAGCGAGCGCTCGACCGTGATGAGGCGCTCGTCCGGCGGGATCTCGTTGGCCAGCGCCCGCAGCAGCGTCGTCTTCCCGGCGTTCGTGGCGCCCGCGATCATGATGTTCTTGCGGGCCGCGACGGCCGCGGACAGGAACGACGCCAGGTCCGGCGTCATCGTGCCGTACTCGATCAGCATCTCCAGCGACACCCGGCTCAGCCGGGCGCGACGGATCGAGACCGACGGGCGGGGGCAGACACCCATCAGCGCCGACAGCCGGCTGCCGTCGGGCAGCCGCAGGTCGAGCTGCGGGTTGGCCGAGTCGAACGGCCGGCTGGCAAGGCCGGAGTACGCCGCCAGCGTCTGGATCAGCTCGACCAGCTCGTCGTCGGACTCGGCGACCGGGTCGCCCAGCTCCTCGCGGCCGTCGGCGAACCCGATGAAGACCCGGTCACAGCCGTTGATGTCGATGTTCTCCACCATCGGGTCGTCGAGCAGCGGCTGCAGCCGGCCGACGCCGAACAGTGCGGCATGGATGCCGTCGGCAAGGTCGTGCTCCTCGGCCGCTCCCGGTGGGGTCCGGCCGGCGGCGATCTCGGCCCGGGCGTGCGTCTCCATCACCCGGCCGACGACCGCCCGGGCGAACTGGCGCTCGTCCTCCGCGGACATCTGCGGCAGGCCGTTGGCGGCGTCCTCCCGGCGCTGCCTGGCCAGGACCTCGGCGACCTCTTCACGGAGGCGGCGTACCAGCGACTGGTCCATCAGGCGACACCCCATTCCGCGTTCTGTGGCGTCGGCGCCGGCCGGCCGAGCCGGTGCAGCCGCTCGGCCACCTCGGCAGCCGACCGCACGAGCAGCGACTTGCGGGCCCGGTGGCCGTCGCCCAGCCGGATGGCCTCGGCGGCCTTCTCGTCCTCGGCGATGATGCCCAGCACGGAGACCGGCAACCGTGAGCGCTCCAGGATCGACTGCACGTCGCCGGTCACCCGGCCGTCCCGGTACGACGCGACCAGCGCGACGCCCACCGGGACTGCCTCGTACTGGCCGAACTGGAGTACGTCGGCGAAGCTGTGCAGCCGCTCCCGCAGATGCGCGAGCCCCTCGACCGTCGGACGGGCCACCATCAGTACGGCGTCCGCGTTCTGCAGCACCGGCACGGTCGCGGAGCCCGGCATCAATCGGCCGCAGTCCGCGATCACGTCGCGGCCCTCGGGGTCCGAACGCAGCAGGCGGGCCAGGTGCAGCCACGCCGGGCCGAGGCCTTGCACCTGGCTCGGCGACGTCACACCGGTCAGCACCTGCAGGCCGCCGGAGACGCGCTGGACATGGTCGGTCAGCAGCGCCTCGCCGCTACCCCGGCGGACGCCGGCGCCCAGCGACAGCAGTCCCCGATCCGGGTCGAGCGGCGCGCCGGCCTCGTCGCGATACCGCAGGGCGACATCGCCTCCGGCCGGGTCGAGGTCCGCCAGCACCGGCTCCACCGGCCAAGCGCCGGCCAGGACCACGGACGTCGTGGTAACCCCCGGCGAGCCCTTCGCCGAGGCGATGACGTACAAGCCCATCTACTTGTCTCCCAGTGACGAGCCGCTCTTCAGCAGCGCGACCGCGATCCGGTTGTTGCCTGAGGCATCGGTAATGGCTTTGACGTCGGAGCGGTCGACCAGCATCGTCGCGGTCTGCGCGTCGGCGGTGTCCTTGCCCAGGCCACTGCCCTCGTCGGCGGATTGCGGCGAGTCCAGGACGACGGCATCGCCCAGCTCGGCAGGCGGGGTGTTGCCCTGGCCGATCCTGATCAGCTGGACCTCGTCGCCGGGCAGCAGTCCGGTGGCCGGCACCCGGCCGTCGAGCAGTACGACGCCGACCGCGGCCTTGTCGTCCGCGATCGGGGAGGACTTGGTGGTCTGCAGGCCGTCGAGCAACTGGCCCTTGACCAGGTTGACCTTGGCGTACCGGCCGAGGATCTTGTCGACGTCGTCGGCCGGGATCAGGTTCAGGTTGTCACCGGACACCCGGGTCTGGGCCAGGTCCTCCTTGGTGATCTTCGACCCGACGCTGACGTCGCGCGCCACCTGCACCACCGCGACCCGCTCGTCCATCCGGACCGCGAGGACACCGGCGATCAGCGCGCCGCCGACGATCAGCAGAGCCGCGAGCGCGGCGAGGGTCGGCCGGCGCCGTTTCGACGCGGTCGGCAGTCTTCCGCCCGGAGTACGGTTCGAGGCTCGGTTGGCACGCTGGCGCTGCCGGTCGACCATCTCGGTGCCGGTGGTGGACATCTGCCCTACTTCCTTCTGGATCCTTCACGGGCCGTTCCGGCACCTGATTCGGCGCTTAGCCCTCGTCTGGCAGCCTCTGACCTTACCGTCTGTCCGGGGTCATCTCGCACCAGACCCGGAGTCCGGAAACGGGCACCCTCAGCACCCTTGATCTTACTCTCCGTCATCGGCTTCCGGGGTCACCCAGACGGGGTCATCCAGACGGTGGACCCGCGCGATGGTCGAATGGCCGGTATGGCGGATCGCGTGGACGAACGCATCGCGGCGGGCCGTTCCGCCCGCGCGGAGCTGCAGCCGCTGAGCGAGACGATCCACCGGCTGCAGCGCCGGATGGACGGCCTGTACGCCGAGACCAGGCACTGGGACAAGAAGGTTGCCCACGGCTACGATCAGTTGGACCGGCTGGAGCGGCGGACCGGATCCTGGCTCGGATCGCTGTTCGGCCGCGGCCAGGAACAGCAACTCGACGCCCTCCGTGCGGAGCTCTACGAGGCCGAGGACCGGTACGACGACGCCCGCCGCCGGTTCGAGGAGACCCGCACCGAACTGGACGACGCACGAGACCGGCACGACGACCTGCAGTTGGTCGCCGACGACTACGCGGCCGCGCTGGACGACAAGGAGTCCGGCCTGCTCACGGCCGGGGACGACACCGCCGACCGCCTGCGGGTGATCGCCACCGAGCTCGAGGACCTCGCCGTACGGCTGCGCGAGACCGACGACCTGCTCACCAGCGTCGGCTGGTCGGATCGCGCCCTGGACACCCTCGAGTTCCTGGTGGGCCGGGCGATGCCGGCCGCCGCCGGCGACCTGGCGGGCGGCGGCATCCTGGCCGGCAAGGCGAAGTTCGACGAGTTGCAGGCCGTCGACAGCGCCGCGGCGTACGCCGACCGCTGCCTGTCCAAGCTGAGCGACGAGCTCCGGACGTACGGCGAACGCCGGCCACTGCGATCCGGGCAGCCGCTGGATGCCGGCGCCCGGCTGCTCGACGTCTGGCTGGACCGCCCTGGTCACGACGTGAGGGCGTTCGTCCTCGTACTGCAGACGCGCAAGCAGATCCCCCGCACCCGGGACATGGTCCGCCAGGTGGCTGACGACCTCGCCGTCCGCCGTACCGAGATCCTCGTCGAGACCGAGGCGCTCACCGCCGAACGGACCGCCCTGCTGTCCGGCTGAACCCGCGCCCCCTGCACAGTCCTAGACTGCGGAGGTTCGAGAGGCCGATGAGGGAGCCCTGACAGTGCTGCTGTTCCTGACCGCCGTAGACGCCCGGACCGGTGTGGCCCGGGATCTCACCATCGACGCCGAGGACGACACCACCATCGGCGACCTGGCAGGAGCCCTGGCGGGTAACTACGCCCTGCCTGCGCCTGACAACGGCGACGCAGCCGTCCGGTTGCTGCGGAGCGCTCCCAGCATCACCGGCGAATCGAGCCCTGGGGCACCAGGGTTGTTCCTGCGCGGCGTACGGCTGCCGGACAACACCGTCCTGAAGTCGTCCGCGGTGCGCCACGGCGCGGTGATCGGCGTCGGTGGACCGGTCGCCGACCCCAGCGTCGAGCCGGCCGGCGCGGTCGATCTGCGCTGCACCGGCGGCGCAGGATCCGGGCTCGTCCACCGCCTCAGCGTCGGCTCGTACCAGCTCGGCCTCGAGCATTCGGCACTTCCGCTGGTCCCGGACTCTCCCGAGGTCGCCGTCTACCTCGACGTCGACGTGTACGGCGAGGTCCGGATCAGGCCTGCGGCGACCGACTTCGGCACTATCCCCGCACCGGAACGGCGGGTCCCCCTGGACGGACCGATCATCGTCGGCGACCAGCTCCCCGAGCCGCCCAAGCGGCGCTGGTGGCAGCGCAAGAAGCAGTCGATGGAGAGCCTCAGCACATCGCGGGACACGATCAGCCCGGAGGATCCGCTGCCGTACCTGCGCCTCGACCGCGAGCCGGTGACCGCCGAGGTCGTCTGGGAGCCCGGGATGGTGCTCGGCATCGGCCGGCAGTACTTCGAGCTCACCACGGTCACCGCACCGGACGCGTCCCTGGTGCCGTCGAGCGATGGCGCCACGATGGACTACAACCGGCCGCCGCGGCTGCTGCCCAAGGTCCGCAAGACGGAGTTCTCCCTGCCCGGGGTGCCGCACCGGCCCGACAAGATGCCGATCCCGATCCTGGTGGTCTTCGCCCCACTGCTGATGAGTGGTGCGTCGTACCTGTTCACGCATTCGCCGTACACGCTGCTGTTCGCGGCGATGTCGCCGCTGATGATGATCGCGAACTTCACCAGCTCCCGGCGGATGCAGAAGACGCAGTACATCCGTCAGCTGGCCGAGTACCACGACCGCCTGCGCAAGGTGGAGCAGGACGCGTTCGACAGCCTGGTCGAGGAGCGCGGTGCCCGGCGCCGCGACTGCCCCGACCCGGCATCGCTGCTGCTGTTCGCGAACGGGCCGCGGGCCAGGCTCTGGGAGCGCCGGCCGCAGGACCCCGACTGGCTGGTGGTGCGGATCGGTACGGCGGACGTACCGAGCGCTGTGACCGTCAAGGATCCGTCCCGGATGCAGCACGAGGGACCGATGCACTGGACGGCTCCCGACGTACCGGCCGTCGTGCCGCTGGCCAAGACCGGTGTGGTCGGCATCGCCGGATCGCCCGAGATGCGGCGGGCGGTGGCGCGATCGATCGTGATCCAGCTGGCCACCATGCACAGCCCGGCGAACCTGCGGATGGCGGTGATCACCACGCCGGGCCAGCGCGAGAACTGGACCTGGTCGCCGTGGCTGCCGCACCTGCGCCGCCGCGACAGCACGCTCGGGCTCGCGTCGGTGGCGACCGACGTCGAGACGGCGGGACGCCGGGTGAACGAACTGCTGGCCGAGATCGAGCAGCGCAAGGCCCTGGAGGAGCAGCAGATCCCGTACAGCGACCAGATCGTCGTCGTTCTGGACGGGGCGAACGAGTTGCGCCGCAACGGCGGCGTCGTCACCTTGCTGCGGCAAGGACCCCGCTACGGAATCTTCCTGATCTGTCTCGACGAGGACCAGCGCCAGCTCCCCGAGGAGTGCCGTGCCCTGGTGATCGGCACGACGGACGAGGTCAGCCTGGCCACCACCCAGGAGGCCACTCTGGAGGGCATCCAGCCCGACCTGGTGCCGATCAGCTGGTGCGACCGGCTGGCCCGCGCGCTGGCACCGGTCCGCGACGCCACGGCCGACGGAGCCGCATCGTCGTTGCCGGATTCGTCCCGGTTGCTGGACGTCCTGCGGCTGAACGACCCGACCGGTGACGACATCATCGGCCGCTGGTCGACCGGTGGCCGGACCACCCGTGCCGTGATCGGCGAGGGCATCGAAGGGACCTTCAGCCTCGACATCCGCACCGACGGTCCGCACGGCCTGGTCGCCGGTACCACCGGTTCCGGTAAGTCCGAGCTGCTCCAGACCATCATCGCTTCGCTTGCCGTCGGCAACCGTCCGGACGAGTTCACCTTCGTCCTGGTGGACTACAAGGGTGGTGCGGCGTTCAAGGACTGCAAGCTGCTGCCGCACACCGTCGGTATGGTCACCGACCTCGACGGACACCTGACGACGCGCGCGCTGGAGTCGCTCGGCGCCGAGCTGCGCCGCCGGGAGCATCAGCTCGCGGACGCCGACGCCAAGGACATCGACGACTACCTGGCCGCCAAGGAACCCGGCGACGCCCCGATGCCCCGGCTGCTGCTCGTCATCGACGAGTTCGCGGCCATGGTGTCGGAACTGCCCGACTTCGTCGACGGCCTGGTCGACATCGCCCGCCGGGGCCGATCGCTCGGCGTACACCTGATCCTGGCCACGCAGCGTCCGTCCGGCGTCGTCTCGGCCGAGATCAAGTCGAACACGAACCTGCGGATCGCGCTGCGGGTGACCGACCAGCAGGACTCGTCCGACGTCCTCGACGCGTCCGACGCGGCGCACATCTCCAAGTCGACGCCGGGCCGCGCACTGGTCCGCCTCGGCCACTCGTCCCTGATCCCGTTCCAGTCCGCCCGCGTCGGCGGCCGCCCCCGCGGCGAACAGGTCCGCAGCGACGTCAACGTCCAGGCGTTCGACGTCATGTCGGCCGCCCGGGGCCAGGCGATGGTCGTCGTCGACGACGAGGACGACATGAGTACGCCGACCGACCTGACCTCGCTGGTCCGCGCGATCGACAGTGCGACGAGCAAGCTGGCCATCCCGCCGATCCCGTCGCCCTGGCTGCCGGCTCTGGGCGAGGAGATCACGCTGGACGACCTCGAACTGCCGAAGCGGGTCGAGCGTGAGGTGCCGCCACTGCCGATCGGACTCGCCGACATCCCGCACCAGCAGAGCCAGCGCACCGAGACATGGGACCTGCCGAAGGCGGGTCATCTGGTCATCGCGGGCGCCAACCGGATGGGGCGTTCGACGGCGCTGCGCTGCATCGCCGGTGCGGTCGGCCGGTTCTGCGACCCCCGCGACGTCCACCTGTTCGGCATCGACGCCGGCAACGGCGCGCTGCTGCCGATGCTGTCCCTGCCGCACACCGGAGCCGTTGTCCAGCGCAACCAGGTCGACCGGATGTACCGGCTGCTCGGTCTGCTGAACGCGGAAGTCACGCGACGGCAACAATTGCTCGCCCAGCAAGGGTTCGCGGACATCAACGAGCAACGCAACGCCGTGGAACCCACCGATCGGCTGCCCTACCTGGTCGTGCTGCTCGACCGGCTGGAGGGATATGTGGCCGCCTTCGAGTCCCTGGACGGCGGCGTGCTCATCGACCAGGTCACCTCGCTGCTGCAAGAAGGCGCAGGCGTCGGCATCCGGGTAGTGGTCTCGTCGGACCGCAGCGGCGTGATGGGCCGGGTCTCCACTCTGGTCGAGGACCGGATCATGCTCCGGATGCCGGATTCGGCCGACTTCGCCGTGATCGGCATGCGGAGCAAGGACGTACCCACCTCGATGCCGCCCGGTCGCGGCTTCCGCGCGGCGGAGCGCCCGCGGGAAGTGCAGCTCGCGCTGCTGGCCGAGGACCCGACGGGTGTCGCCCAGGTCGCGGCACTGCAGCAGATCGGCCGCACGGCCACCGACGAGGCCGGTCAGCTGACCGCGGCGGAGCGGCCGATGCGGGTGGACGAACTGCCGCTCAGCATCAGCGTCACGGCTGCGCTCGAGCTGGCCGGGGACGAGCCGCTCGGGCAGAGCCAGGTGGCGGTCGGCGTCGGCGGCGACACGCTGGGGCTGCTGCGCTACGACCCGGCCCTCGACGGACCGGGCTTCATCGTGGCCGGACCGCCGCGGTCCGGGAAGAGCTCGGCGCTGACGTTCATGGTGAAGGAGGCGACCCAGCGCGATTGGCGGGTGATCTTGATCACCCCGCGAATCTCACCGCTGCGGTCGCCCCGGATCAAGCGGGGCGTCAACGCCCGCTTCACGGCCGACACCGATCCGGCCGAGATCGACAAGCTGCTGAAGTCAGTCTCGTCGCGCCACCTGGTGGTCCTGGACGACTTCGACGTACTGGGGCCCGATCACCCGATCTCGGACGTCGTCAACCAGCACTACGCCCGGCTGCGTGACACCGGCAACGCCGTGGTGGTCGCCTGCGGTCTCGACGAGGTCAGTGGCTTCTACCGCGGTCTGACCTCGGAGGTCCGCAAGGGCCGCACGGGGTTGCTGCTGGCACCGCGCTCGTCGAGCGACGGCGACGTCATCAGCGTCCGGCTGCCCCGGTCGGCGACGGCCGCCATGCCCGCCGGCCGAGGCGTCTTCGCCCGTCCCGGCGGCTGGGCCTGGACCCAGGTGCCCTTCGAGGGGTAGATCGATCCCCTGCACCCGGGCCCGGATCCTGCAAGGATCCTGGCCCGGACATGGATCGGTCCCGCTGCCTTGACAGGCAACGGGACCGACAGTCGCGCGACGTCAGCGCGGGGAGGTGACCTTCGGCAACTGCCGGTGCTGGCCCTCTTCCTTGGCGCCGATCTTGAAGTGCTCCTGCTGGAAGGCAACGTCGTTGCCCGCGGCAGCGAACGCCTGGCACATCTTCACCAGGCTCGACTTGAAGTCGACCCACGCGGTGTTGAAGTCCGTGGCGCCCTTCGAGGTCCACTCCTCGTTGGCCCGCGAGAGCGCGGTGTCCACGTCGCCGATGATCTGGTCGGACGAGTTCATGCTCGAGACCAGCTTGTCGTACAGGTTCTCGAGATCCTCGATGTTTGCCTTAGCCATGTCCCAACCTCCAAGTTTCCCGGTCCCCGCCCTGGAGACCTGCGGCCGATGAGCAGCACATTAGGACGACAGCGGGTCACTGGGGCACTCGGGGCCACCCAGGGCCGGATTGGCCCCCTCGGCCAACTATTCTGATCGGCGCTGGTCACCCTGGGAGGCGCGGAAATGGCAGACAAAGAGAACAACTACTACAAAGACACGCTGCACACGTGCTATGTGACGACGATTCCGAATGCTCGCGACGCCGTACACCACGGCACCGGCCAGCCCGGTGACTCGATCTCCTCGGCGATCTCCAGCGGCGGCTGGAAGTGTGCCAAGGCCACGGACTTCGTCACCGACTTCAGCGCGAAGGCCAAGCAGATCATGCCGGCCTTCGACGACGCCGTGACGGCGGCCAAGTCCGCTCACGACAGGGAGCCGGACGAAGTACCCGCCAAGGACCCGCACGGGCTCGCCTGGCCCCGCACGTGGTCGATGCGCCACAAGATGATCTAGCTAGACGCACTCGTCCCGGCTCATGGTCGGGGCACGCACGGTGGACATCGCCACCGCAATCTTGCCTTGACGGAGTCGGGAGGGCTTGGAACATGTCGGAATCGGTCGAGATCGACAGCAAGAAACTGAAGGTGGCCTACGACGGCCTGGACACGCTGGTCAGCAGCGTAAAGGGCCAGGCGAAGTCGGCCGGCGACAACACGCCGATCTCGCTGCCCAGTCTGGAGGGCAGCACGTTCACCGGGCTGATGTCCTGGCTCGAGGACCAGAAACCGGAGCTGAAGACCCGCCTGGACCTGGCCACGCTGCTCGACACCAAGGGCACCGGGCACGTGACCTACTCGGTCGACAAGGACACGCTCGACAACACCAAGACGATGCTGGGCAACGCGCTCGCCGACCGCGGCAAGGAGCTGCGCCCGGGCGACGATGCGAAGTTCATCAAGGCGTACAACGAGATCCTGGCGACGTACACGACCGATGGCAAGGTCATGTCGCCGATGTTCCAGAAGCTCGGCCCCGAGGGCACCCTGACGGTGCTGTCGAACGTCGGCCAGGCCAGCGTGCCGCCGATGTCGGAGGACGTCGAGGCCAAGAAGCGCCTGATAGACCTGTACCGCCAGGGCCTCGGCGCCGCCTCGAAGGAGCCCGGCTTCCCGCACGAGTCCTTCGCCGACGGCCTGGTCAAGGCCGCCACCAAGGACCCCGAGGACTACGTCGGCCGCGGTACGACCGGCTACGGCCTGACCTCGGCGCTCAGCGTCCTGATGTACGGCGCACACTTCAGCGACGACTTCTCCACGGACCTGGCCACCGGCCTGGACAAGTACGAGCGCATCGACCACAAGGGCCAGGACGGGCTGTGGAGCAACCGGCCCGACGCGATGGGCACCGACTTCCTGTGGGACCAGATGGTCCCCTACGAGGCCGGCGACGTCACCAACGACCCGATGATCTCGATGAACTCGATGCTGTCCAACGCTCCGAACGCGGCGCTCGACTTCTACAAGGACGACGAGCGGCAGAAGTACTACATCAAGGACCGGACCTGGCAGGGCGACGGCTACCAGAGCCTGAGCCACGTGCTCGACGTCGCCACCACCGACCCCGACATCGTCAAAGGCCCGCACGCCAAGGATGCCGCCGAACTGGCCGGCGCCACGGTCAACCTGCTGAGCGAGCGGCGCGGCAGCGTCGAGGACATGCGGACGTTCATCGACGACATGCGCGGCGACTCGGCCAAGAACTTCGCCCACATCCTGGGCACCTACATGGTCGGTGCGGACCAGGCGGTGAACGGCGGCACCTACGACTACAAGGACGGGGTCGACCCCAGCCAGAGCACCAGCGTCACGATGGATGCGTTCGGCAACGTCGTCAACATCCCGCTGTTCGACAAGGACGCGCTCGCCAAGTTCGGTGTCGCCGCGATGAGCACCGAGGACGGCATGCTCGAGCTGCGCAACGCGACGAACCGGTACGAATCACAGAAGCTGAGCGGCCTGGCCAACCTGGTCACCCACCCGAAGGACGGTGTCGACGGTGAGATGGCCCTGCAGAAGGGCATCAGCGAGAACGCTCACCTCGAGGGCCTGTTCCTGAAGGCCAACGGCGACGTCGCCATTGCCGAGGGCAAGGACAGGGACGAGGAGGTCGGCAAATGGATCGATCTCGGTGAGCAGGTCGTCGACCTGGTTCCCGTCCCCGGTGTCGACAAGATGGTCGACGGTACGGCGAAGGACGTCGTCAACATGGCCATCGACGAGGGCAAGTCGTCCGGCGTCGACTCGCTCAAGGAGAAGCTCGCACACTACGAGAAGGACGCGACGAAGAAGTCGAACGGCGACGTCGACTCCGCGGTGGAGCAGCAGCAGTACAACACCGCCGCCGCGCTCTACGAGAACGGCCTGGCCAGCCATCCCGAGAAGCTCGAGAACTCGCCGCTGTTCAAGGACGGGCACATGCTGAGCTACACCGAGTACAAGCAACTCAGCGAAGGCGAGCAGACCACGGTGCGCTCGAACCTGTACGGTGGGTTGAATGGAGTCGGCAACCACTGGGATCCGAACGAGTACAAAGAGGACCTCAAGAGTGATTTCCACGACTACTTCGAGTAGGGCGGTCGCGCTCGCGCTGGTGATCGTCAGCGGTCTCGCACTGCTGACGGGATGCAAGGACGACGACACGTCGTCGACGCCGGCGCCGATCGCGGGAATCGTGGAGGGATCGGACCTGCCCGGCTCGCCGAAGCAGGAGTCGCTGGACGAGGACGGCATACCGATCAACGGGTGCCACCTCGACGGCTCGATGAGCCTTCAGGAACGAGCGGATCACAAGCAGTTCGTCAAGTACACCCTTGGCGACACCGTGGTGAGCTCGTATCTCTACACCTACACCAACACCCGGAAGCTGAAGCAGGATTGGGATTTCCTGGTCAACGGCCAGAAGCGGTGCGTCGGCGGGGGCGAGAAGGAGCCCGACGGCTCGTACAGCCTGCTGCCCGACCTGCCCGCCAACACGACCGGGTACGACGCCATCCACCGCAGCGACAACCAGGTCGTGCACGCGCAGCGCGCCTGGGCCCGCAAGGGCGACGGAACTGTGGTCTCCGTCATGGTCACCCGCACGGTCGACAAGGCCGGAGCCGAGCAGAGCCCGAGCCTGCCGGTCGACGCCAAGGCGCTCACGGTGAAGGCCGCCGCCGAATAGTCACGCGCACCACCTGGAGGGCCCGGCAGCACACGCTGCCGGGTCCTTCACTTGTCTGATCAGCTACGAGGACTTCTCGAAGCTGGAGTTGGAGAAGCGGAAGGCCGCGGTGACAATCCTGATGTCGTCCGAACGGGGCGTCGGCCAGTACTTCAACCGGACCGAGTACGAGGGCTACGCCCGCGATGAGTTCGAGCCGTACGTCACAAAGAAAAAATGAATTCTCGCCGTATTTCTGAGCGCGCGTGGGCGCTGGCAGCGGCTGTGATGGTCCTCGCCGGCGCGTCGGCCTGCGACGACAAGCAGGACCCACCGGAGAGGGTGACTCCACCGGCCGGTGTGCTGCAGCCGTCGGACCTGATGGGCAGTCCGGCGCCGAAGGTGCTGGGGCAGGACGAGACGCTCAGCTACGCCTGTGGCTCGACGCCCGAGTCCGATCTCGACGACAACTCCGAGAGCCGCTACATCGTCGAGTACAAGCTCGACGATCAGACCGTCGTCCGGTCCTCCAAGTACACCTACGCCGTGGCCGAGGACCGCGACGAGGACATCGCCGGCCTGCGCAGCGGGATCTCCGGTTGCGTTGCGGCCCACCTCGGAGACGGCACGAAAGACTCCGAGAAGTTCACCGCCGTCCCCGGCCTGCCCGGCACGGCCGCCGGGTACGACGTCTACCGCGCCGACCCCGACGGCGGGTATCGCATCGGCGAACGCATCTGGGCGTCCCAGGGCGCCGAGGGCATCGTCTCCGTCACCGTGCTGTACCAAGGTGACCAGAAGATCGACAAGCTCCCTGCGGATGCCAAGCAGCTCGCCCTGGAGGTCGCCGCTCGCCAGTGAGGCCGGGCCGGTCTTTCTGTATGCTTTCTCGATGGAACTCGCGTTGAAGGCGGCCGTCGGCCAGTGATTCGTGCGTCGCGACGTGTGGTGCTGCCCGCCCTCATCATGGCCGGCGCGACGGTGTTGACCGCTTGTGGGAACGACCAGCCACCGACGCTGGGACCGCCCGCGCCGGTGGCTGGTCTGGTGAAGTCCGGTGATCTGCCAGGCTCGCCGCAGCAGGAGCCGTTGGGCGACGACGGCGTACCGCCGAACGGGTGCACGCTCGGCGGCGCGATGAGTCTGCAGGAGCACGCGGATCAGACGCAGTTCGTCCAGTACGCCCTGGCCGGCGGGACTGTGGTGAAGTCGTTCCTCTACACCTACCGGGACGCGGCGCTGCTGGCCAAGGACTGGAATCTCCTTGTCGCCGGCAACAAGAGCTGCGTCGGCCGGATGACCGGTCCCCCGAACGGCGGCTACGGCCTGCTGGAGGACCTCCCGGCGACCGTGACGGGCTACGAGACGTTTCTCCGCACCAAGACCCAGGTGGCCCACTCCGAGCGCGCCTGGTCCCGCCGAGGCACCGACAGCATCGTCTCCGTCCTCGTCACCCACACCACCACCGACGTCGACGCCGACCCAGTGGCAACCCTCCCGGCCGACGCCCAAGCCCTCACCCAGAAGACCGCCGCCGAATAACAGCAAAGACCCGGCTCGGAGCTACCGAGCCGGGTCCTGTTGCCTGGATCAACGAGCGACGGCCTGAACCTCCAGCACGCCGATGTTGGTCGTGTTGCTCTGCGGAGCCGGCTGCTGCGGGATCGCACCCATCGGGTTGCCGTTGTACGACCAGGTCGCGCCCCACGTGGTGGTGGCAGTGACCGGCGTGGTGCCGCCGAGCGGGCTGGCCTTGGTGAACTGGATGGTGCACGGATTGGCGGCGCCCGCGGCGTACGGCGTACCCATGCCGTTGCAGGTGGTCGATCCCGCACCCGGTGCGGAAACTGTCAGCGTGGACAGCGTGGCGTCGACGTGGGCGGTCTGCGCGCCGGTCACCGAGTTCGCGGTGGCGTCGACGTACAGGTTGTCGACCCGGTCCTTCACCCAGACCCAGGTGTCCATGTTGACCAGCGTGGACCCGTCGCCGGTGCGCTTGGGGTTCCAGTCGAGAACCGGCTCGGGGATGGTCAGTTCGCGCGACGCGACGTCCCGCAGCAGCTGCGGCGGGACCGGCGGGGTCGGCGGATTCTGTCCGGCCGGGACGTACACCGACTTGTGGTTGGCGAACCACTCGTCGGCGAACTTGAAGAACGAGTCCAGATCGTCGCCGAACGTCTCCGACGAGCAGACGCCGCCGTACCAGTGGCCCTTGTCGTCGTCCTTGTACTGCTCGTACCCGGGGTACGGTTCGAACGCCCCGTCCAGGTCACCACCGGTGTGATGCCAGTCGGCGTTGGCCTTCCCGCTGCTGACCCACTCGTAGTACTCCTTGCCGGTCATCCCGGGCTCCATGTAGCACGGCGCGGGCACCGACACGGTCCGCGACGCGCTGTGCCCATCACTGCCGCCCCGCACCCCCGTTCCGGTCACGGTGATGACGATGGTGCCGCCGCTCGTCGTGGGGGTCGTGCCGGGCGGCGGGTCGAAGGCGAGGGCGGGTCCGGCCGACGTCAGCAGCAGGCCGACGCCAAGTCCGGTGGTCACCAGAGCGGTGCGCAGTTTCAGCATCGAGCTTCCTTCAGGGCGTAGTTGGTCACTCGCCAGACCCCTGTCGAGCGCGACAGGGTGGCCTGGATGGTCAGGGTGGGATTCCGTCGAATGCTCGCGTCGACGTACTTCGTGCCGTTCGCGCGATACGTGATCAGTTTGGACTGGTCGAGGCAGCCGTTGACCGCGGCAACTTCCCCGCCGGCCTGCGCCTTGGAGACCCGGACGGTCATCGTGCCGCCCGAGCGTTCCTTGCGCCCCAGTTGCGGTTTCAGCACCGCGTCGAGGTACTTGACCACCACGGGCTCCGCGAACCGCGACATCGGCTGCGGCGACTTCGCACCCGCCGCCAGGGCACCGAAAGCCATATGCAGTTGCTGGAAGGTGACGACGGCCGCAGAGGCGGCGGCAGGCAGTGCCGAGGGTCGCCGCAGATCCACCGTCAGGTTCCCGTACTTCGCGGCCGCGCGCGTCGGCTGCGTCGTCGGGGCCGGGCTCGCGCTCGTGGTCGCGGACGGCGTGCCCGGCGTCGCCGACGTAGGAGCCGACGAGTCCGTGACCGTCGGCAGGCCACCGGTGTCGTCGCCGCCACAGGCTGCCGGGAGTACCGCGAGCGGGGCCAGCAGTAGTACGGCCAGACGCGAGCGGGACACAGATACCTCCGTCGATAGGCACAGAGCCGGGAACACGTTACCCGCTCAACGGTTCACCACGACGTCGGGGTTCAGAGGCCGAACACCGTCAGCGGTTGGGGACCTGGACCTCTACCACTCGGATGTTCGTGGTGCCGGGGGCTGGGTCGAGTTGTTCGGGGGTGTCGCCCTGGGGGCCGCCGGGGTTGGAGGACCAGGTGGTGTGCCAGTTGGTCTTCGCGGTCACGGGGCTGGTGCCACCGCCGGCGCTGGCCTTGTGGAAGGTGATGGCGCACTGGCCGGTGGCGCCGGGGGCATACGGTACGCCGGCGTCCGGGCAGGTGACGGTGTCCGCGTTCGGGGCCGAGACGGTCATGCCGGTCAGGTCCGCGTCCACACGGGCCGAGATCCGGCCGACCATCGAGTTGACCGAGGCCTCGACGTAGTAGTTCGTGGTGCGGTCCGTGAGCCAGACCCAGGTGTCGAGGTTGACGAGGGCCGCGGCATCGCCGTTGTGCTTCGGGTTCCAGTCCAGGCGGGGCGCCGGGACGGTCAGGGCGTCGAAGGCAACGTTGCGCAGGATCTCCGGCGGCACCGGCGGGATCGGAGGCGTGCCACCGGCCGGCACGTAGACGCCCCGGTGCTCGGCGAACCAGGCGTCGGAGTACTTGAAGAACCCGTCCAGGTCGTCACCGAAGGACGCCGACGAGCACATGCCGCCGTACCAGTGTCCCTTGTCGTCGTCCTTGTACTGCTCGTATCCCGGGTACGGATCGATCGTGTCACCGTTGGGTCCGCGGCCCATGGTGCCGCCGCCCTTGACCCATTCGTAGTACTCCTTGCCGGTCAGGCTCTGGATGTACATGCACGGGACCGGCGTCGACACCGTCTGGGTCCCGCCCTGTCCGCCCGAACCGCCACGGACACCGGTGCCGGTGACGGTGATGCTGATGGTGTTGCCGCCGGCACCCGGTGTCGGCGTCGTGCGGTCGGCAAAGGCGGGCTGTGCTGCTGTCACCACGCCCGCCACTCCGAGTGCGGTCAGGATCGCCAGTCGTCGGATCAACATGGTTCCGCCTTGAGGTTGTACTCGGTCACCTTCCAGACACCGGCGATGTTGCCGAGGATGACGCTCGCGCTGAGCTTGGGATCCTTCTTGGCCCCAGGTCCCATGTACGTCGTCCCGTTGGCCCGGACCAGCACCGACTTCGACTGGTCGTAGCACGTGTCCAATGCTGCGGCGGCAGCGCTCGTCCTGACCACCTTGGTGGTGACAGTGATCGCACCACCGGTGCGCACCTTCTGCTTCTTCTGGCTCTGCAGGAGGCTCCGGATGTCCTGCAGAGCAGCAGCCGCGCCCCACGTCGCCAGGGTCGGATCCTCGACGTTCGTCGCCTGGGTCTTGTGCGAGGCACGCTCGAAGGCGTCGTACGCCTGCAGCGCCAGGGCGGCGGTGGCCGGCGGGACCGGCTTGTGGTTGATGACGAGGGTCAGCGCACCGTACTTCTGGGTGCTGGTGGTCGGCACCGCCGTGGGCGTTGCGGCCGAGGCCGGCGTCGTGGCCGGGGTACTGCTCGAGGGACCGCTCGAATCCGAGCCTGCCTCTGGCAGGCCACCTGCGTCGTCCGATCCACCACAGGCTGCGGGCAGCACCATCATCGGCACCAGCAGCAGGGCAGCAAGCCGTGCGCGAACCACAGACACCTCCGACTATCCGGTCGCTGCGGACACCTTACCGTCGGAGAGGGCCAGGTCACGCACCGATGCGGTCGATCACCAGCGGGGTCCGGTCGTACGACGCTGCGACCTCGACGGTGTCCGCCAGGGACTCGAGGGCGCGGTCGAAGCGGGCCGGGTCGTCGGTGTGGAGGGTGAGGAGTGGCTGCCCCTCGGTCACCTGGTCGCCGGGCTTGGCGTGGAGTTCGACGCCGGCGACCGGGGAGACGGGGTCCTCCTTGCGGGCGCGGCCGGCGCCCAGGCGCCAGGCGGCCACGCCGATGCCGAGGGCATCGAGTTTGGACAGTACGCCGGTGGCCGGAGCCGGTACGACGTGTTGCTCGGGGGCGACCGGGAGTTCGGCGGACGGGTCGCCGCCCTGGGCCGCGATCATGGTGCGCCAGACGTCCATCGCCGTACCGTCGCGGAGCTTCTCGGCCGGGTCCACGTCCGTGACGCCGGCCGCGGCCAGCATCTCGGCCGCCAGAGCGATCGTCAGTTCGACCACGTCCGACGGGCCGCCGCCGGCCAGGACCTCGACGGATTCGCGGACCTCGAGCGCGTTGCCCGCGGTCAGGCCGAGCGGGACCGACATGTCGGTGATCAGGGCAACGGTCTTCACACCGGCGTCCGTGCCCAGAGCAACCATGGTCTCGGCCAGCTCGCGGGCGTCAGCGAGATCCTTCATGAAGGCACCGGAGCCGACCTTCACGTCCAGCACCAGCGCACCGGTGCCCTCGGCGATCTTCTTGCTCATGATCGAGCTGGCGATCAGCGGGATCGCCTCCACCGTGCCGGTCACGTCCCGCAGCGCGTACAGCTTCTTGTCCGCGGGCGCGAGGCCGTCGCCGGCGGCGCAGATCACCGCGCCGACCTCGTCCAACTGGCGCATCAGTTCGTCGTTCGAGAGCGCGGCGCGCCAGCCCGGGATGGACTCGAGCTTGTCCAGGGTGCCGCCGGTGTGGCCGAGGCCGCGGCCGGACAGCTGCGGTACCGCGACGCCGCACGCGGCCACGACGGGTGCCAGCGGCAACGTGATCTTGTCGCCGACGCCTCCGGTCGAGTGCTTGTCCGCGGTCGGCCGGGACAGCTTGGCGAAGTCCATCCGCTCGCCGGAGGCGATCATCGCCGCGGTCCAGCGGGCGATCTCGCGGCGGTTCATGCCGTTGAGCAGGATCGCCATCGCCAGCGCCGACATCTGCTCGTCCGCGACGTCGCCCCGGGTGTAGGCGTCGATCACCCAGTCGATCTGACCGTCGCTCAGCTCGCCCTTGTCCCGCTTGGTGCGGATGACATCCACCGCGTCGAAGCTCACTACTTCTCCAGGTCCTCGGGCCCGAACGCGTCGGGCAACAGCTCACGCAGCGGCCGCGGCCCGGTCGGCGTCTCCAGCAGCAGGTCCGGCCCGCCGTTCTCGTGCAGCAACTGGCGGCACCGCCCGCACGGTGTCAGCAGGTCCCCGTGCTGGTCCACGCAGGTGAACGCGACCAGCCGGCCGCCGCCGGTGCGGTGCAGCTCGGACACCAGGCCGCACTCGGCGCACAGGGCCAGCCCGTACGACGCGTTCTCGACGTTGCACCCGGCAACGATGCGCCCGTCGTCGACGTACGCCGCCGCGCCGACCGCGAACCCGGAGTACGGCGCATAGGCGCGACCCATCACCTCGACAGCGATCGCCCGCAGCGCCGGCCAGTCGACATCCCCCGGCACGGCGCTAACCTGCCTGACCACGTCGATATCTGAGTCCGTCGGCGGCCGGCATCCGGAGCCGCTGGGCGGCCAGCCCGAGCACCAGGAGGGTCGTCACGTACGGCGTCATCCGGGTGAAGTCGGCCGGCACCGTGTCGGTGGTGAAGAACCAGACCGCGAAGCCGACCCCGATCACCAGCGAGGTGGCGGCGGCGATCTTGAGCCCACGCCGGAACTGCAGCACCGCCACGCCCAGCAGGATGACCGCGACCAGGATCAGCAACGCGTGCACGGCCTCGCCACCGGCCCGGAGCTGGAGAGCGTCGGTGTAGCCGAACAGCACCGCACCCATCACCAGACCGCCGGGCCGCCAGTTGCCGAAGATCATCGCGGCCAGGCCGATGTAGCCACGTCCACCGGTCTGCCCGTTCTGGTAGATCCCGGACGAGACGAGCGCGATGAACGCACCACCGCACCCGGCGATCGCACCGGACGTCAGGACGGCGATGACCTTGTAGCGGTACACGTTCACGCCCAGGCTCTCCGCCGCCACCGGGCTCTCACCGCAGGACCGCAACCGCAGGCCGAACCCCGTCCGCCACAGCAGCAGCGCGCTGCCGACGATCAGGATCACCGCCAGCACAGTCATGCTCGACAGCTCGGTGGTCACGGCGGCCACGAGCGAGGCCAGATCGGAAATGATGAACCAGTGCTTGCCCTGCAACGTCGTCATCGCATCGGAGATCCCGGGAATCGTGATCGACAGCGGGGCGTCCAGCGGTGGCGACTGGGTCGGGCCACCGCCGCGCAGGCCGGAGAACCAGGTATCGGCGAGGAAGGCGGCCGTGCCGAGCGCGATGATGTTGATCGCGACACCGGAGACGATGTGGTCGACCCCGAAGTACACGGTCGCGAGCGCGTGCAGGGCGGCGCCGATCATGCCGAACACCATCGCGCCGACGATTCCGGCCCACGGGCCGTACCAGTAGCCGAAGTACCCGGCGCCGATGGTGCCCAGGATCATCATGCCCTCGAGGCCGATGTTGACGACTCCGGCGCGTTCCGACCACAGACCGGCCAGCGCCGCGAGGGCGATCGGGACCGAGGCGTTGACCGTCTCGCGCATGGTGCCGGCCGAGTCGACCTCGTTCGCGCCGGTCAGTACGCGGACCGCGGAGATGAGCACCACGCCGGCGAGCAGCCAGACCCAGATGCTGATCTGCCGCCGCCGCACGAACGCCTCGGACGGGGGTCCGGCGGGCCGGAGCTCTTCGGGAGCCATCGTCATCGGGTCGCCTCCGGGGTCGCCCCGGCCGGAGCCGAGCTACTGAGTTCCGCTGCCACCTGCCGCTGTTCCAGCGCGTTCCGGTACCGGCGTACCACCTCGTAGGCGATGACGACGGCGAGCACGATGACGCCCTGGCTGATCGCGACGATGTCCGGCGAGACCTGCGCATTGATCTCGAGCAGGTTGCTCTGCTCGGTCAGGTAGGAGAACAGCAGCGCGCCGAACGCGATGCCGATCGGGTTGTTGCGGCCGAGCAGTGCCACCGCGATCCCGGCGAAACCGATGCCGGCCTGGAAGGTGGTGCCGTAGCTGTGCGAGTTGCCGAACAGCAGCGGCAGCCCGATCAGGCCGGCCACCGCGCCCGAGATCATCAGTGAGACGACGACCATCCGCCGTACGTCGATGCCGCTGGCAACCGCCGCGCTGGCCGACGTACCGGTGGCCCGGAGCGCGAAGCCGAACTTCGACCGGTTCAGCAAGATGGCGTAGCCGACCCCGCCGAGGACGGCCAGCAGGGACAGGCCGAGCAGCTCGTTCGGGGCCCCGGGCAACAACTTGAGCCCGGGCATCCAGCTGTCCTTCGGGATCTCCTCGGTGGCCAGGTTGCTGCCGGTCGACACCCCCACTTTTCGGAGCAGGTACGCCGTCAGCGAGAGCGCGATCGCGTTCAGCATGATCGTCGAGATCACCTCGCTGACGCCCCGGGTGACCTTGAGGACACCGGCGATGGAAGCCCAGATCGCGCCGACCAGCATCGCCAGGACGATGGAGACGATCACGTTGATCGGCCCCGGCAACCAGCCCTGGGCGGCGAACACCGCGGCGGTGAAGACCGCCATCTGGTACTGGCCCTCGACACCGATGTTGAACAGGTTCATCCGGAACCCGATCGCGGCCGCCAGGCCGGACAGATACAGGATCGACGCGTTGTTCAGGATGTTGATGACGTTGCGCTCGGCCGGGACCGAGAAGATCGTGCTCAGGAAACCGGAGACCGAACTGCCGGCCGCCAGCAGGATCAGGCAGGTGATCACCAGCGAGACGACGATGGCAAGCACCGGCGCGGCCAGCGCCAGGACGATCCGCCGTAGGTCGAGCTTGCCCATCACTCCTCTTCTCCGGCACCGGTCATGGCGGAGCCGAGCTGCTCCGGGGTCACCGTGTCAGGGTCGAATTCGCCGACCAGCCGGCCGCGCAGGATGACCTGGATCTGGTCCGACAGGCCGATCAGCTCGTCCAGGTCGGCGGAGATCAGCAGCACGGCCAGACCTTGCCGCCGGGCGTCGCGGATGTGGTCCCAGATCGCGGCCTGGGCGCCGACGTCCACGCCCCGGGTGGGGTGGGACGCGATCAGCAGGACCGGGTCGCCGCTCATCTCCCGGCCGACGATGAACTTCTGCTGGTTACCGCCGGACAGCGCCCGGGCGGTGGTCTCGATCGACGGCGTCCGGACGTCGAACTGGTCGACGATGCGCTGACTGTCCTTGCGGGAGCCGGCCTTGTTGATCCACGGTCCGCGCACGGTCGGCGGGCGGTCCTGGTGGCCGAGGATCCGGTTCTCCCAGAGCGGGAAGTCGAGCAGCAGGCCGTGCCGCTGGCGGTCTTCGGGGATGTACCCGATGCCGGCGTTGCGGCGGGCCGCGGTGGACCAGCCGGTGATGTCCTCGGTCCCGAGCAGGACCCGGCCGGAGGTCGCCGGCCGGATTCCCATCACCAGCTCGACCAGTTCGGTCTGGCCGTTGCCCTCGACACCGGCGATGCCGAGCACCTCGCCGCGGTGGATCTGCAACGACACGTCGTCGAGCAGGTTCCGCTCTGCCACGGCCAGCGTCACGTTCTCGACCGCAAGCTGGACGTCGTCGGTGACGGTCGACTCCTCGGTGCTGGGCGAGGGCAGCTCCGAGCCCACCATGAGCTCTGCCAACTGGCGGGCGGTCACGTCCTTCGGCTGGACGGCGGCGACCGTGGTTCCGCGCCGCATCACTGTGACGTCGTCGGCGACCGCGAGCACCTCGTCCAGCTTGTGCGAGATGAACAGCAGCGTGAACCCCTTGGACTTCAGCTCGCGCAGGTTGCCGAACAGCGCGTCGACCTCCTGCGGTACCAGCACGGCGGTCGGCTCGTCCAGGATGATGATCTTCGCGCCGCGGTAGAGGACCTTGAGGATCTCGATCCGTTGCCGCTGGCCCACACCGAGGTCCTCGACCAGGTGGTCGGGCGACAGGCCGAAGCCGTAGGAATCGGACAGTTCCTTGATCTTGGCCCGGGCCTTGTCGCCGATCCCGTACAGCTTCTCGGCGCCGAGGACAACGTTCTCCAGCACGGTCAGGTTGTCCGCCAGCATGAAGTGCTGGAACACCATGCCGACGCCGTGCTGGATGGCATCGGCCGGCGAGTTCAGGACGATCTCGTCGCCGCCGATCTCGATGGTCCCCTCGTCCGGCTTCTGCACGCCGTACAGGATCTTCATCAACGTCGACTTGCCGGCGCCGTTCTCGCCCACCAGGGCGTGCACCGTGCCGGTCCGGACCTCGATGTCGACGTCGTGATTGGCCACCACACCGGGAAAACTCTTGCCGATTCCCCTCAGCCGGACGGCCATCGTCTGAGTCATGGTGTCGATGTCACACGCTCCCAGATCTGTGGCGACCTCGTTGTCGCCGCGACGAGCCTCGGGCCCGGGCCGCAACGCTACCGCGTCATCGACCCGAGCCCGAGGGTTTCACACGTCAGAGTTTCGACGGTGCAGTGAGCTCGCCGGAGATCAGCTTCGCCTTGTACTCGTCGATCTTGGGGGTCACGTCGTCGAGGAAGCCACCGCTGGTCGCGTACCCGACACCGTCCCGCTTGATGTCGTACAGGTCGTAGCCCGGCTTGGTGGTGCCGTCCTTGAACGCCTTCGCGAAGTCGAAGACGGCCACGTCGACCTTCTTCAGCGACGACGTCAGGATGTGCTTCTGCTGCTCGGGCGTCGCGGTCTGGTACTGGTCGGAGTCGACGCCGATCGCCCAGATGCCGTCGGGCTTCGTGCTGACGACGTCGAACAGGCCGCCACCGGACAGGCCGGAGGCGTGGAAGACGATGTCCGCGCCGGCGTCGTACAGCGCCGTGGCGGCGGTCTTCGCCCCGCCCGGGTTCGCGAACGCCTTGTCGTCACCCTTGTCGGACAGCCACTTCATGTCGACCTTGATGCTCGGGTCGACCGCGGCCACACCGGCCTTGTAACCGGCCGCGAACGGGTCGATGATCGGTCCCCGGGTACCGCCGATGAAGCCGACGTGCTTCGCCTTGGTCTTGAGACCGGCGGCGACACCGACCAGGAACGAGCCCTGCTCGACCGAGAACACCAGGTTGGTGATGTTCGGGCCCTCGGCGAATCCGTCGACGACCGCGAACTTCTTGTCCGGGTACTCCTTGGCGACCTTGTTCACCTCTTCGGTGTAGACGAAGCCCACCGCCACGATCGGGTTGAAGCCCGCCTCGGCCAAGGTGCGCAGCCGCTCTTCCTTCGCGGAGTCAGGCTCCTGTGCGGCAGCCTCGGACTCCTCACAGGTGGCGTCCAACTCGTCCAGGGACTTCTTGACACCGGCCGCTGCCAGGTCGTTGAAGGAATGGTCACCGCGGCCGCCGATGTCGTAGGCCAGGCCGATCTTGGGACCCGCCCCGGACTTGTCGGCGCACAGTTCGTCGCTCCCCCCGGAGGCAGCCGCGTCCTCGTTCTTTTTCGCACAGCCCGCCAAGATCAGCGCCACTGTGATGGCGACCGCCGCCAACTTGCTTGTGTGCCGCAAGATGCCTCCTCGATCCCTGATCGCCCCGTGCAGGCGTTCGCAGCGAAACGATAGACCCGGCGAGACCCCCCAGCCACTGACGATGCGTCACTGAAATGCTCGTTACTCAATCGTAGTTTCGGTCGTGACGCTCAGCCAGAACGCCGACGCGGCGGGTGAGGTGGCGCTGACCGGATCGGTCCGGTGCCTGAGCCCGGGCCGTTGTTCCGCCGCTGCGATGCGAGAATTCCCCAATGACCATTTCGCAGCAGCTGCTGCTCAGCGACCTGCAGAGCCGTGTCGCCGCAGTCCGGGACGAGATCGTGACCGTACGTCGCGACCTGCACGCGCATCCGGAGCTCGGCTGGCACGAGGTGCGGACGACCGAGCTGATCCGGCAGCGGCTGGTGGCGGCGGGACTGTCCCCGCAGGTGCTGCCGACGGGCACCGGTCTGATCTGCGACATCGGCTCCGGCGACACTTGCGTCGCGCTTCGCGCCGACATCGACGCCCTGCCGGTGACGGAGGGTGTCGATTCCCCTTTTCGGTCGACGTACGAAGGCGTGGCGCACGTCTGCGGTCATGACGTCCACACGGCGATCCTGATCGGCGCCGCCGAGGTGCTCGCGCGGATGGCCGCCGACGGGCTGCTGCCCCACCGCGTCCGGCTGATCTTCCAGCCGGCTGAGGAGGTCATGCCCGGCGGCGCGCTCGGTGTGATCGCGGCCGGCGGTCTGGAAGGGGTACGACGGATCTACGGCCTGCACTGTGATCCCCGGCTGCAGGTCGGGCAGGTCGGGCTCCGGGTCGGTGCGCTGACTGCGGCGTCGGACCGCGTCCTGGTCCGGCTGACCGGCGAAGGCGGTCACACCTCCCGGCCCCATCTCACCGGCGATCTGGTCTACGCCCTGTCCACCCTGGTGACCGAGCTGCCGGCCGCGTTGTCGCGCCGCGTCGACCCGCGGGCCGGGCTGTCACTGGTCTGGGGCCGGATCACCGCCGGCTCGGCCGCGAACGCCATACCGTCCCGTGGTGAGGCCGAAGGCACCGTGCGGTGCCTGGACGTCAGCGCCTGGAAGCTGGCCGCCGACCTGATCCCCCTACTGGCGGAGCAGTTGATCGCTCCGTACGGCGTCGAGGTCAGCACCGAGGTCACACACGGCGTACCCCCGGTCATGAACGATGCGGAGGCGATCGCGGTGTTCCAGCGCGCGGTCAGCGAGGCGATCACGCCCGACGCGGTGGCCGCGACCGATCAGAGCCTGGGCGGCGAGGACTTCGCCTGGTACCTCGAGCACGTTCCGGGAGCGATGGCCCGGCTGGGGGTTCGTCCCCTCGGTGTGGACGCGGCCGCCGACCTGCACACACCCGGCTTCTGCCCGGACGAGGACGCCATCACCGTCGGGATGACGGTTCTGGCGTCCTGCGCCCTCTTGGACTGAAGGCTCAGCGGTTCGGAACCTGAACCTCGACGACCGGCACGTTGACGGTGGTCGAGCGGACCAGCGAGTCCGTCCCGGACTGTGGCCCGGTGCCGTCGTTGCCGGTCCAGTTCGCCGTCCAGGTGACGGTCGCGGTGACCGGCCAGCCGGCGTTGGACCGGTCGAAGGTCACCGTGCAGGCGTTGCCCTCGACCTTGCCGGCGCCGTACGCGTACTGCGCCTTGTCGACCGGGCAGCTGGTCGAGCCGGCCGGCGAGTTGATCGACACGTCGCTGGACGTCGCGACCAGCCGCATGTTGACCGGCGTACCCGGAACCGAGGCGGTCAGGGTCAGCGTGCCGTCGTCGGCGAGCGAGTTGCCCGGGTTCGTGACCCAGAACCAGGTCGGCAGGTTCACCACGGTCGCGCCGTTCGTGCCGGACACCTTCGGATTGTGCTCCAGGGTCGGCGCCAGGATCTGCTGCTGCGCCTCGTCCCACAACTCCTCGGCGAGGTCCTCGACCGCTACCAGCGGCTCCGGGACCTGACCAGGCAGGAAAGCGCGGTACGCGATGCCGATCCGGGTCCCCATGAACTCACCGCCGAGGGACGTGTAGCCCGCGTCCAGCGCGTTCTGCCCCTCCCGGCATTCCACCTGGTACCACCGGTACGCCTGGCCGGCCTTCGCCGCCGCGCTGACCCGGGCCATCTCCTCGCCCGACGGCCGGGCCAGCATGCCGGCCGCGGCGTGCCCCTGCAGCGGGTTCTCGTTCATGTACTTCTCGAACGTCGCCGGGTCGGCGACGTCGCTGCCGTCGATCGTGAACGCGGCCGGCTCCCACCAGCACTTGGCCGGCACGCTGTACGTCCGCGTGCCGCCCTGGACGATCTTGCCGGAGTCGCTTGTGACGGTGACCCGCACCGACACACTGAACCCACTGCCGCCGTTCGTCGTGTCGTCGCCCATCCCGGCATGCGCCGTCGGAGCCACCGCGACGGCAGCCGCGACAGCCAACGTGGTGATCGAGATCGCTCGCAACATCAGTTGCCTCCCCAGCCAGCGGTCAACAGGGTCATGGTAACGAGACGGGCGGACAGCCGCGTCATGACGCGGGTCGCATCATCGCCTGCTCGGACGGATCGGGCCCCCGCCCGGTTCCGCCGGGTCTCAACGGCAGCGCTGCTTGACGAACGCGACATTGTCGACCAGCCAGATCTCTCCGCCGGCCTTCTGCAGCGTGGCGGTCGCGGTGTAGTACGGATCGAGCATCTGCACCGGCTTGCCGGCCTTGTCGACGTCGATCGACGTGTTGTCCATGCAGGATTTGACCGTGGCCGTCGCACCCTTGACCGCGACGGCCGGGATGTCGACCCACACCTCACCGATCGTGTGCTGCTTTCGGCCCTGCAGTTCGGTGACGTAGCCCTTCACCACCGCGATCGCCTTGCCGGTCGCGACGCGGCCGAGCGCGTCGGAATCCACCGAGGCGAAGTGGTACGCCCGGAGGCGGACGACCAGGTACTGCAGGAACGCGTCGGCGGCCGCCTTCTGCTCGGCCGTGGTGGCGGTGACGTTGCGGCGGTGGACGACGACCGTCTTCGCCGGCGGGCCGACCGGGGGTGACGTCGGGCCGTCCGTGACCGGGGTGGACGGAGCCGTGGCCGGGGCCGTCGGTGTGGCCGAACTGGTCGTGGTCGGCGTACCGGTGCTCTGGGACGGACTACTGGAGTCGGATCCGAGCGTCGGCAGGCCCCCACTGTCGTCGCCTCCGTCGCACCCGGCCAGCAGCGCGGTCAGCACCAGGCCGATTCCCGCGACAACACGCCCCATCGACATCCCCTCTCAACCCCGGAACCACTCGAGCTAGTGCCCGAGCGGACCATATCGGGTCGGGGTCAGAAGGTGTCGGCAGGGACGTAGACGCCCCACACATCCCTGAGGGTGTCGCAGACTTCGCCCACGGTCGCGCGGGCCTTGAGGGCCTGTTTCATCGGGTAGAGGCAGTTGGCGTTGCCTTCGGCTGCCTTCTTCAGGGCAGCCAGGGCCTCGTCGACGGCCGGCTGGTCGCGTCCGGCACGGAGCTTGGCCAGGCGTTCGACCTGCTGGGCCTCGATCGCGGGGTCGACCCGGAGCGGTTCGTATGGCTCTTCCTCGGCGATCCTGAACTTGTTCATCCCGACGACGACACGCTCGGCCGAGTCGATCTCCAGCGCGATCGCGTACGCGGACCGCTCGATCTCCTGCTTCTGGAAGCCCTTCTCGATCGCCGCGACCGCACCGCCGTACTCCTCGACCTGATCCATCAACTCGACCGCGGCCGCCTCCACCTCGTCGGTGAGCGACTCGACGACGTACGAGCCGGCGAACGGATCGACGGTGGCAGTCACATCGGTCTCGTAGGCGAGCACCTGCTGGGTGCGCAGCGCGAGCCGGGCCGCCTTCTCGGTCGGCAGCGCGATCGCCTCGTCGTACGAGTTGGTGTGCAGCGACTGCGTCCCACCGAGTACGGCGGCCAGCCCCTGAACGGCGACCCGGACCAGGTTGACCTCGGGCTGCTGCGCGGTGAGCTGGACGCCCGCGGTCTGGGTGTGGAACCGCAGCATCATCGACTTCGGGTTCTTGGCGCCGAACTCGTCCCGCATCACCCGGGCCCAGATCCGCCGGGCGGCACGGAACTTCGCCACCTCCTCGAGCAGGGTGGTCCGGGCGACGAAGAAGAACGACAGCCGTGGCGCGAACTCGTCCACGTCGAGGCCGGACGCGACCGCGGCCCGGACGTACTCGATCCCGTCCGCGAGCGTGAAGCCGATCTCCTGCGCGGGCGTCGCGCCGGCCTCGGCCATGTGGTAGCCGGAGATCGAGATCGTGTTCCAGCGCGGCAGTTCCGCCTTGCAGTAGGCGAAGATGTCGCTGATCAGCCGCAGCGACTCCTTCGGCGGATAGATGTAGGTGCCGCGGGCGATGTACTCCTTCAGTACGTCGTTCTGGATCGTTCCGGTGAGCTTGTCACCGGCGACGCCCTGCTCCTCGGCGACGAGTTGGTACAGCAGCAGGAGCACCGACCCGGGGGCGTTGATGGTCATCGAGGTGGACACCTGGTCCAACGGGATCCGGTCGAACAGCACCCGCATGTCGTCGATCGAGTCGATCGCCACGCCGACCTTGCCGACCTCGCCGTGCGCGATCGGGGCGTCGGAGTCGTAGCCCATCTGGGTGGGCAGGTCGAACGCGACCGACAGGCCCATGGTGCCGTGGTCGATCAGCTGGTGGTACCGCTGGTTCGACTCCGCCGCCGTACCGAACCCGGCGTACTGGCGCATGGTCCACGGCCGCTCGGTGTACATCGTCGGGTACACACCCCGGGTGAACGGGAACTTCCCCGGCTCCCCCAGCTTGCCGCCCGGCTCGAACCCGTCCAGCACCTCCGGCCCGTACACCGGCGCGAACTCGAACCCCGACTCACTCCGATGACTCATCTCCCCACGGTAGGCCGAACCACGCTCCCACTGGTATGCACCAGCGCACGCCACGGATGTGGGCTGAAGCACAGAGGTGCGCTACAGTCGCGCGGCCTCCCCCGGAAGGATCCACAGATGTCGCTGCACCGTCCTGCACCGGCTCCCCCACCCACGATCCACCGGCCGGCCCGGCGGCGACGCCGGCCTGCCGTCATCTCCGGCGTCCTTGCCGCAGTGCTCGTGGTCGCTGCCGTCGCGGTGATCCTGGTACGGCGCAGCGGCGACACAGCAACCACCGACGCGGCCGGCTCCCAGCTCCTGCTGGCCGACGGGGTGACCGCGGGGGGCTCGATCACCGGCCAGGCGCGCACCCTTGCGGACGCGCTGACCGAGCGCGGCCTCGAGTGCAGCGCGCGCTTCACCAGCGCGGAAGGCGGACACTCCGGCTGCTTCGCGTATCGATCGGCAAGCCGGACGACGTCCTCGGTCGCCTTCCAGTACCGGCCGGACGGCACCGTCACAGCGTTCGCCATCAAGGTCAGGGCGACCGGCGACACTGCGCCGGCGCTGCGGTCTCTGGCCGCCGCCGTTGGAGACGTCGTCTTCCCCGCGGATCTGACGAATGTGGGCGTCGTACTGCAGAACTGGGGCGGCGCGACCGAAGGGACATGGGGCAAGTACGAGATCATCAGCCGGGGTCCGAAGACGGTGGTCGACGGGGCGAAGCTCGGCAGCAGCCAGCTCGAGGTTCCGGTCCTGCACCTCGCCACCACCGAGCCCGATCTCGCGAAGGCCCTCACCGCCGATGGGTACACCTGCACCGCCGACAACGAGACCTGTCAGGGCAAGTACGCCGGACGGCCCGGCCTCGCGCTCGAGTTCTCCGGACCGGACACCGGCATCACGTATCTCGTCGCTACCGCCGCGACCGGTGCGACAACCGGCAAGGCCTTCGAGCAACTACGGACCACCGCCTTCGGGCACCTCCGCGGTGACGCCGTCGCACCCGTGCAGGACTGGGTTTCCCGGCACCTCGACGGACGCTCGCACATCGCCTACGTGGCCGGCTGGCGGGTCGACCTCGAAGTAACCCGCGGCCGGCAGATCCGCCTGACCCTCTTCAATGAGGAGATCTGGCTCATCATGTCCTGAGCAACGACGAGACTGGCGCTCGATCAGCACCGGAGACCGTTTGCCGCGTGGCGGGGATTGGTTCTAGGCTGTGGCGGCTTCGGGGGAAGAGGTTTCCGCCTACCAACCCGGAGTTTTGATGCGCGTGCGTGGACTGGCCCTCGGGGGCCTGGCTCTGATCATCTCGACGTCGGTCGGCGTGGTCGTCGCCGGACCGAGCTCGGCGGACGAGCCGGTTCTGGTGAAGAGTGTCGGGACCCAGCTGCCGGTGCAGGACCTCCGCGCGATGGAGCTCGACGAAGCGCGTGGCCGGCTGTACATCGCGCAAGGCGCCGGCAGCACCCTCCCACTCGTGGTCACCGACCTGGACGGCGCGCTGCAGAAGAAACTGACCGCGGTGACCGGTGCCTCCGACGTGGTTCTCAGCAACGACCACCAGCAGGTCCTCGTGACCCAGGACTACGACCGCGTGACCGCGCTGAACGCCGACACATTGGAGCCTTCGGCAACGTACGACGCACCGAAGGGCGCCTGCGTCTACAGCGCCGAACCGGCCGGGGACAAGATCGTCGCCGCCTTTCTGGACTGCGGTCTCGGCACGTCCGGCCTGCTGATCTGGTCCGCGCCCGGGACCGCCGCGACGGTGTACACCGACGGCCCGAACTACCACCCGATCATCTCCGGGGCGGCCAACGGACTGCTCGTCGCCGGCGACACCGGGTACTCACCGGTCACGACGTACGTCATCGACGTCTCCGGCGCCACACCGACCATCGTCAGCCGGCGCGAGAACACCGGCGAGAACCTCGTCGACTATGCCGTCAGCCCCGACGGCACCGAGGTCGTCGAGACCGTCGGCTACCCGTACGAGCACCACTCGTACAAGCTCCCCGACCTGTCCGACGCGACGGTGTACCCGAGCGGCGTCTACCCAGCCGACGCTGCCTGGTCCGGCGACAGCTCGACGGTCGCCGTCGGCCGCTCGAGCACCGCCTCCAACGACGCCGACGTGCTGTTCTACGCCAAGGGCAGCACAACTCCGACGTACGCCGTCGATTTCCGCAGCAGCGACGAACTCTGGAAGGGCACCCTGCTGCTCAACTCCACCGGCACCCGGGCCTGGGCGGTCACGTACGACGACACGTATCAGAACGTGCAGCTCCTGCACTCCTTCGGCCCGGCTCACGCGCCGAAGGCGCCGATCACCGACATCCATGTCACGGCACGCACCGGCTCCGGCAAGGACAAGTCCACCGCGTACGTCACCGTCACGTGGACGTCGCCGTACTCGCGTCCCGGAAGCTCCACCAACCAGCAGTTCCTGCAGCTCTACGCCACCCCGGCCGGCTCGACCGCCCGCCTCATCGGCAACCCCGAGCTGACGTCGGCAGGCAGCTTCACCGCCACCTACGCCCTTCCGCGCGGAACCACCACGTTCACCGCCCACTACAAGGACTTCGAGAACTGGTACCCGGAGGCCACTGTCACCACGACGATCACCCGCTGACGGCGGTGGTGCCCCGTTGTTCACGGGGCACTCACCAAATGCAGCCCCGTGGTCACGTACCCGTCACCCGGCGGCCCTGCAGCCGTCGACAGGGCATCCACACGGTGTTACGAGAGTGTCGCCGAGGGTTCATGCTCGGTAGGGAACCTCACAGCTGTGAGGATCGTGATGGTGGCTGAGACCTTCCTGCCGCAGATCAATGGCGTGGCGAACACGGCTCGCCACGTCGCCGATCGGCTGCGTGCCCGCGGGCACGAACTGCTGATCATTGCCCCCGGACCCGGTCCGGACAGCTACACCGACGTGCCCGTGATCCGGGCCCGCAGCTTCCGGACGCCGGGGTACAAGGAGTTCCCGGTCGGCCTGCCTGATCCGTCGATCGAGCGGGCGATGGCCGACTTCACCCCCGATCTGGTCCACGTCGCGTCGCCGTTCATCATCGGCGCCTACGGGCTGCGCGCGGCGCGCCGGCTGGGGCTGCCGACGGTGGCGATCTTCCAGACCGACATCGCCGGGTTCGCCCGCCAGTACCCGTGGTTCGCCGCCGCGGACCGCGGGATCTGGCGTTGGGTACGGCGTACCCACTCGCGGGCCGATCGCACCCTCGCACCGTCCACCGCGTCGGTGGAGGCGCTGGTGCAGGGCGGCGTACCGCGGGTCCATCTGTGGGGCCGCGGCGTGAACCTGGACCTCTTCGACCCCGGTCACCGCGACGAGAACTGGCGCCGGGAGATCTCCCCGGACGGCAAGCCGATCGTCGGGTACGTCGGCCGGCTGGCCGCGGAGAAGAAGGTCCGCCGGCTCGCCGAACTGACCGGCCTGGGCTGCCGGATCGTCGTCGTCGGCGACGGGCCGGACCGCGCGTCGCTGGAACACTCCTTGCCCAGCGCAACCTTCTTGGGGATGCGCCGGGGGGCCGACCTGGCCTCGATCTTCGCGGGGCTGGACGTCTTCGTGCACACGGGCGAACACGAGACGTTCTGCCAGACGATCCAGGAGGCGCAGGCCTCCGGGGTGGCCACCGTCGGCCCGGCTGCGGGTGGCCCGCTCGACCTGATCCACCCGGGCGAGAACGGACTGCTCTTCGAGCCCGGCCGGCCCGGATCGCTGCGCCAGGCGGTCAAGACCCTGCTCGATCACCCGACGGCTCGCGGCCGGATGGCCGCCAGTGGCCTCGAACGCGTGCAGTCCCGGACCTGGCCGGCGGTGGTCGACGATCTGGTCGACCGGCACTACGCCGAGGTCCTGCGCGAGGCGGCGGCCGTACGGCGGGTCGCATGAGCGAGCGGAGCGAGCTCATCAGAAAGCACAGTCGGATTCGCGCCTCATCGGCGCCCGGAGCGAAGCGAGGACGCCGATGAGCTCGCTGAGGATCGCCCAGCTGGCCAACTTCGTCGGGCCGACGTCCGGTGGGATGCGGACCGCGATCGAGCACCTCGGTCAGGGGTACGTCGAGGCCGGCGCCGAGCGGATCGTGATCACCCCGGGCGAACGGGACGTCGCGATCGACACCGAGTTCGGCACGGTGGTCCGGACGAAGGCTCTGAAGATCGCCGGCGGGTACCGCCTCATCACCGATCCCTGGAAGGTGATCGAGACGCTCGAGCGGTTCCGGCCGACCACCGTGGAGATCTCGGACAAGTCCACGTTGCTGCCGGTCGCGCGCTGGGCCCGCAAGAACGACATCGGCTCGGTGTTGTTCAGCCACGAACGCCTGGACGCGATGCTGTCGTTGTACACCGCCCGGCCGCGACGGCTCGGCGGAGAAGGAGCGCAGTACCGCCAGGGCGTCATCGCCGGCGTGGGCGCGCTGTACAAGATCCTCAGCCGCACGTACGACGCGGTCGTGGTGACGTCGCGGTACGCCGCCGCCGAGTTCGACGAGGTGACGACGCCGCTGGTCCGGATCCCGCTCGGGGTCGACCTGGATACGTTCCACCCGTCACTGGCCGAGCCGGTGGACGACGGAGTACTCAAGCTGGTCCACGCCGGGCGGCTGTCCCGCGAGAAGAGCCCGCACCTGGCGGTCGCCACCGCGGCCGAGCTGCATCGCCGCGGGGTGAACCTGCGCATGGACGTCTACGGCTCGGGCCCTCACCTGGACGAGCTGGTCGCGATCGCCGGTGACGCCCCGGTCATCTTCCACGGGTACGTCGACGGCCGCCGGCGGCTGGCGACCCATCTGGCCGAGGCGGATGTCGCGCTGTCCGTCTGCCCCGGCGAGACCTTCGGCCTGGCCGTCCTGGAGGCGCTCGCCGCCGGTACGCCGGTCGTCACGGCGAACACCGGCGGTGCGCGCGAACTGGTCGACGAGACCTGCGGCCGCTGGGCCTCGGCGAACCCGGTCGCGCTGGCAGACGCCGTACTCGAACTGGCGAAGCTGCCCGGCCGCAGAGCAGCGGCCCGTCGCCGGGCCGAGCTCTACGACTGGGACTCCTGCATCCGCCACATGCTCGCCCTCCACACCCGGCTGGGCCAGGCGCGCCTGGCCGCTTAGGTCAGGTGGTCGTAGTCACCTCGGACCCAGGCTGCGTGGCGATCGGCCGACCGGCGTACGACGGCCTTCGCGTCGACCGGGATCGACGCACCGAAGTTGTTGTAGAGCCGGTCGTACTCGAACGGGTCGAGTGCACGGGCGACCCGGTCCACGACCGCGCCCGACAGCGGAATCCGGTTCGGATAGCTGCGCATGAAGCTGACCGACGTACGGTCCGGATTGGCGAAGATCGTGTCTCCGGACAGGATCACACCCTTGCCCTCGGCACCTTCCGCCCAGTGCACCACCGCACTGCCCGGGAAATGCCCGCCCGGCTGGATCACCGTCACTCCGGGCAACGGGTTCAGCTTGCCCGACCAGGTCCGGATCACCGGGTCCTGCCGGGCCACCCACTCCGCGTCCGGCTCGGACACGTACACCGGCACGTCACCGAGCCGGTGGCTCCACTCGACCTGGACGCCGTACATGTGCGGGTGGCTCGCGATGATCCCGGCCACCTCGCCCCGTTCGCGGATCCGCCGGACCGCGTCGTCGTCGACGTACCCGATCGGGTCCCAGAGCAGGCTGCCGTCCGCGGTCACCACCAGCATCGACTGCTGGCCGATCCCGGCCGGCGGCTTCGACCGGACGCCGTACAGGTTCGGCTCGACCTCGTCGATGGTCACCTCGGTGCCGGCCGCGGCCAGCTCCTCCAGCGTGGTCCAGTGCTGGCCGTCGGCCGGCACCCACTGCCGCTCGTCGGCGCAGATCGCGCAGACCTCCACTTGTTCGGAGTGCTCCACCGCACAGGTCGCGCAGATCCAGAAACTCACCGTGTTCTCCCCTCAGTCGGCCGACGCGACCGATCTCACACGCATCGCGATCGATGTCACATCTGTCAGTACATTTCACCGCAAGGAGCGGGTCTAGCATCAAGACGACCTGGTCAACGCGGTAGAGGAGGATCTGGTGCCCAGCAAACCAGCCGGCACGCTGTATCGCGGCCGGGAGGGCATGTGGTCATGGGTCGCGCACCGGATCACCGGCGTGGGGATCTTCTTCTTCCTGCTGGTGCACGTGCTCGACACCGCGCTGGTGCGGGTGTCCCCGGAGGCCTACAACGAGGTCATCGGCACCTACAAGAACCCGATCGTCGGCCTGCTCGAGGTCGGTCTGGTGGCGGCGATCCTGTTCCACGCCTTCAACGGCATCCGGCTCATCCTGGTGGACTTCTGGGCCAAGGGCCCGCGCTACCAGCGGCAGCTGATGATCGGCGTCGGGGTGATCTGGGTGGTGCTGTTCGTGCCGTTCGTGATCCGGCACCTGACCCACGTGTTCGGGGGCTGAGATGGCGGAAACCCCAGGGATCGCGGCTCCTCGCTCGAGCTCCCGCTCCCGCTCGCTGAAGGGCGGAGGCCGGAACCGCTCCGGACAGACCAACTTCGAGCTCTACAGCTGGCTGTTCATGCGGCTGTCCGGCCTGGCCCTGGTCGTCCTCGTGCTCGGCCACCTGTTCGTGAACCTGATGCTCGGCGGCGGCATCACCGCGCTGGACTTCGGTTTCGTGGCCGGCAAGTGGGCCAACCCGCTGTGGCAGGTCTGGGACCTGCTGATGCTGTGGCTGGCCATGCTGCACGGCACCAACGGGCTGCGCACGATCATCAACGACTACGCCGAGAGGGACCAGACCCGGTTCTGGCTCAAGGCCTTGCTGATCATGGCGGCGATCGTCATCGTCGTACTGGGCACCCTGGTGATCTTCACGTTCGACCCCTGCCTCGACCCCAGCAGCACGCTGTCGGTCTGTACGTAAGGACGTTATGCAACAGCATCAGTACGACGTGATCATCGTCGGCGCGGGTGGAGCGGGGATGCGCGCCGCCCTGGAGTCCAGCAAGCGGACCCGGACCGCGGTGCTCACCAAGCTCTACCCGACCCGGTCGCACACCGGCGCGGCCCAGGGCGGCATGTGCGCCGCGCTGGCCAACGTCGAGGAGGACAACTGGGAGTGGCACACCTTCGACACGGTCAAGGGCGGCGACTTCCTGGTCGACCAGGACGCGGCCGAGGTGATGTGCCGCGAGGCGGTCGACGCCGTACTCGACCTGGAGAAGATGGGCCTGCCGTTCAACCGGACCGCCGAGGGCAAGATCGACCAGCGGTTCTTCGGCGGGCACACCCGCAACCACGGTGAGGCCGTCGTCCGGCGGTCCTGCTTCGCGGCCGACCGCACCGGCCACATGATCCTGCAGACGCTGTACCAGCAGTGCATCAAGCAGAACGTCGAGTTCTTCAACGAGTACTACGTTCTCGACCTGCTGATGACCGACGGCAAGGCCAGCGGCGTGGTCGCCTACGAGCTGGCCACCGGGGAACTGCATGTGTTCTCGGCCAAGTCGGTGATCTTCGCCTCCGGCGGGTTCGGCAAGGTGTTCCGGACCACGTCGAACGCGCACACGTTGACCGGCGACGGGATGGGCATCGTCTGGCGCAAGGGCCTGCCGCTGGAGGACATGGAGTTCTTCCAGTTCCACCCGACCGGCCTGGCCGGTCTCGGCGTCCTGCTGTCCGAGGCGGCCCGCGGCGAGGGCGGGATCCTGCGGAACAAGGACAACGAGCGGTTCATGGAGCGGTACGCCCCGACCGTGAAGGACCTGGCGCCGCGGGACATGGTCGCCCGGGCGATGGCCAACGAGGTCCGCGAGGGCCGCGGCTGCGGCCCGGACGGCGCGTACGTGATGCTCGACCTGACCCACCTGGAGCCCGCGCACATCGACGCGAAGCTGCCGGACATCACGGAGTTCGCCCGGACGTACCTGGGCGTCGAGCCGTACACCGAGCAGATCCCGGTGTTCCCGACCGCGCACTACGCGATGGGCGGCATCCCGACCAACATCAAGGGTGAGGCGCTGGCCACCAACGACGGCGTGATCCCGGGCCTGTACGCCGCGGGCGAGGTCGCCTGCGTGTCCGTCCACGGCGCGAACCGCCTGGGCACGAACTCGCTGCTCGACATCAACGTGTTCGGCCGGCGCGCGGGCATCGCTGCCGCGGAGTACGCCGCCACGGCCGTCTTCGAGGAGTTGCCGGACGACCCCTCGGCGTACGTCGTCGAACTGGTCGAAGGGCTGCGCAACTCCACCGGCGAGGAGCGGATCGCGGCGATCCGGTCCGACCTCCAGGCGACGATGGACCTGAACGCGCAGGTGTACCGGACCGAGGGCTCGCTGAAGCAGGCGCTGGCCGACATCGAGGCGCTCAAACGGCGGTTCGCATCCGTCGGCGTGCAGGACAAGGGCAAGCGGTTCAACACCGACCTGCTCGAGGCCGTCGAGCTCGGCTTCCTGCTCGACCTGGCCGAGGTGCTGGTGGTGTCCGCGCTGGCCCGCACGGAGTCCCGCGGCGGTCACTTCCGGGAGGACTACGCCACCCGCGACGACGTCAACTTCATGCGGCACACGATGGCCTACCGCGAGCTCGATGCCGAAGGCAACATCAACATCAGGCTCGACTACAAACCGGTCATCCAGACCCGGTACAAGCCGATGGAGCGCAAGTACTGATGGACGTCAAGGTCAAGATCCTCCGGTACAACCCCGAGGTCCTCGACGAGGCGGAGTGGAAGACGTACTCCGTCAGCCTGCAGCCCACCGACCGGGTGCTGGACGCGCTGCACAAGATCAAGTGGGAGCAGGACGGCACGCTGACGTTCCGGCGGTCCTGCGCGCACGGTGTCTGCGGCTCGGACGCGATGCGGATCAACGGCCGCAACCGGCTGGCCTGCAAGACGCTGATCAAGGACCTGAACCCGGAGAAGGAGATCACCGTCGAGCCGATCAAGGGCCTGCCGGTACTCAAGGACCTGGTCGTCGACATGGAGCCGTTCTTCGACGCGTACCGCGCGGTGATGCCGTTCCTGGTCACCAGCGGCCACGAGCCGACCCGGGAGCGGATCCAGTCGCAGGCCGACCGGGACCGCTTCGACGACACCACCAAGTGCATCCTCTGCGCCGCCTGTACGACGTCCTGCCCGGTGTTCTGGTCCGACGGCCAGTACTTCGGCCCGCAGGCGATCGTCGGCGCGCACCGGTTCATCTTCGACAGCCGCGACGAGGGCACCGAGCAGCGGCTGGAGATCCTGAACGACAAGGAAGGCGTCTGGCGTTGCCGGACCACGTTCAACTGCACCGACGCCTGCCCGCGCGGCATCGAGGTCACCAAGGCGATCCAGGAGGTCAAGCGCGCCCTGATCTTCCGCCGAGTGTGAACTAGCTCACATCCGACAACCAGCCTCTGTTCCCCATCAGTCGTGGGAGCAGAGGTTGGTCGCTGTCTGGGGGAGGTTGTGGGCGGACCGCGGCGCGCACTGGACCACCAGGCCCGCGCCGGTGCATGCCTCCTCGCCGATCGCCTTCGACGACGGTACCGCCGTACTGCTCGGACAGCCGCTCAACGACGTCACTCCATCGCTGTACGGCGTGAGCGGCGGCCGGATCACCTTCCTCAACGGCCTTCCGGATCGCCTGCAGGAACGCACCGGGGACGGCGGCCCCGTGTACGGCGTACAGATCGAGTACCCCGGCGCCACCCAACTTGCCTACAGCACCGACCACGGCCACACGTGGACCCGCTTCACTCCCCGCTAGGCGAGACCAGACTCCAGCAGACCCAGTAGTCAGTCCCGTCAGCCCGGTAACGGTCGCCGGCGTCGAATCGCCAGTCGGCGACGAGGTGCCGCGCGCCCGGCGGCGGCTGGCGGTATTGCGCGAGCAATCCGGCGAGTTCGTCGAACCGGGCGTCGATCCCTCCATGCGCCGGATGGCTCTCAATCCCAGCGGACCCAGCCTCGTAACGCTGGTTCCAGCGCACGAAGATCGCCCACTGCTCCCGCTCCAGCGCAACCACGGCCTCGCTCGCCGGCCAGACGACGTACTCGTCCAGATCACCGTCGACGTCGTAGCACTGGAAATAGTGCGTCGTACCTTCGACGTCGACGAGCCCGGCGCGGGGACCGTCAACCCAGTCCAGCTCGACGTCAACACGTGCGTATCCGTCGGCGACCAACTGTTGTACGTCCCAGGTCTCAGCCACACGGGCATGCTACTGGCGCCGTGCGAGCGGCCACCCAGCCGCGGGCTGCGGAGCTGCAGGCCATCACAATGGGCGCATACCGGGTCTCAGCAGTCGCCGGATGCCCTCGGCTCGGCCGTTGTGATGGCCTGGCCGTCCGCTGATGCTCACGGGTGCATGTGGGCGCCCTTGAGGGTCTTGTCGACGGCGTTCTTCGGGCCGTAGAGGGCGATCCCGACCAGGTCCAGTTCCTCGGTGGCGACCGCCTTCACGGCCGCCCGGTTGTCGCGGTCGTTGCCAGTGGCAAACAGTTCCTGGATGAACACCGAATGCTCGATCCCACGCTGCAACGCCCGCTGGTGCGCGATCGCCATGAACTCCTTCGACCCCTCGAACACCAACACCGGCTGCCGGAACATCGGCAGATAGGTCACCCCATCCGCATCCTCATAAGGCTCCCCCACCACCTCGGACCGAGTCCCGGCGATCCCACTCACCAAGAACGCCGTCACGTTCAACCGCTGCCAAACCGCCAAATCCTCCCGCAGCACCACAGCAATCTTCGTCTCGAACCTGATCGGCTCATTCGCACTGTCCACACCCCCAGAGTCCCGCCCCACCCGGACCCCGGTCTTGTACGTTCTTCACCTCTCAGCAGTACGGAGGGTTGGTGGTCACTGCGGTCGCTACGCGGAGGAAGAGGTTGAACAGGCGGTAGAGGGTGAGCATGTCGGCCTCTACGGTGACGGTGCGGTCGTCCTGGCGGGTGACGCCGGGGATCGCGGTGAGGTGGGAGACGACGGAGGCGGACTGCCAGCGGACGGTCAGGCGGCGGGTGGTGGACGGCGTGGTGCTGGTGGGGAGGGAGCGCAGGGCCTCGGTGGTGGTGGATTCGATGGCGGCGCGGGCCTCGAGGACCGGGACGAGTTGGGCGGCGAAGCGGTCCTTGGCCTGCTTGACGGCGACCGTGCGTACGCCGGCGTCCCACGCGCTCATCTCGGCACAGGCCGTGTCGTCGCCGGTGAGCACCGCGACCGGTACGCCGTACGCCGCGGCCCCGGCGTGGAAGAGGCCGATCTCACCGGTGACCTGATCGTCCAGCCAGATGTCCTCGATCTCGTGGCCCATGAAGCTGTGGCTGAGTACGCCGAGCACCCCGGCCCGCGCGTGGTAACCGACGCAGAGGACAGCGTCGTACTCGCTGGTGAGGCCCTCCATCATGCCCATCGGCTTCGGGCGTCCCTTGATCAGCGTGGCGCGTGGGTCGAGCAGGTCCGGCAGCAGGTTGCGCATCGGGCCGTGGGCGTCGTTGACCAGTACGGCGGTCGCACCGGCGGCGTACGCACCGCGGACGGCGGCGTTCACGTCCTCGGTCATCATCACCCGGCCACGCTCGTAGTCCCGGCCCGGCGGCTGGACGTCCTCCGCGTCGACCAATCCGGTGATGCCCTCCATGTCCGCGCTGATGTAAGCCTTCACGGGACGCAAGCGTATGTTCTTGACTGTGAGCGGTGGCGCCGAGGTCAAGGCGTGGCGGCCCGAGCTGAGCGGGGTCGTCGAGGTCCTGCACGCGCACTTTCCCTCCCACGCGTACCCGAGCCACACGCACGACGCGTGGACCGTACTGATCGTGGACGAGGGCGTCGTGCGGTACGACCTGGACCACCGCGAGCACGGACTGGCCCAGGCACAGGTCTCGCTACTGCCGCCGAACGTCCCGCACGACGGGCGGTCGGTCCGGCCCGAGGGCTTCCGCAAGCGCGTGCTGTACCTGAAGCCCGAGCGGCTCGGGCTCGACCTGATCGGTGCGGCCGTGGACCAGCCCGAGTACGTCGACCCGCTGCTGCGGCACCGTCTGCACCAGTTGCACGGCGTACTGCTGGACGGGCGGGAGGACCTGGAGGCGCAGAGCCGGCTGACGCTGATCGAGGAGCGGCTGCGGCAACATCTGCGGCGGAACGTGCTCGACCCGCCCGATCGCAGCGATCCCGGGATCGCTGCGCGGCTCCGCGACGTACTGGACGCGAACGTGCCGGCCGGGATCACGCTGGACGCCGCGTCGAAGCTGGTGCCTGCGCATCCGGCGCATCTGGTGCGGGCGTTCAGCCGCGAGTTCGGGATGCCGCCGCATCGGTATCTGACCGGGCGCCGGGTCGACCTGGCCAGGCGCTACCTGCTCGACGGGCATCCGCCCGCGGACGTGGCGACGCTGGCCGGGTTCTACGACCAGTCCCACCTGAACCGGCACTTCCGCAAGATGCTCGGGGTGACGCCGGCGAGCTTCGTCAGGCGTTGACCTTCTGCGCGGCCTTGTAGGCGCGGACGCCCCAAGTGCCGAGCAGGACCGCGATCAGCAGGTTGACCACGATCAGGATGGTGTGGGCGACGTAGTACCCGGTCGGTCGGCCCTCGGTGGCGGCCAGGTTCTTGATGAACGTCACGTAGGTGACGACGTTCCAGACCGCGATGCCGAGCAGCACCAGCGCGTGCTTGCGTTCGAGTTTCACCCGGCCATTGTCCCTGGCGTTGATAACGGGGCGGCCGCGCCTCACTCGGCCGCCCCGCCCGAGGGGCGAGCTCCTGTCATCGACCTTGGTTCATGCCCGGCGCGGCGGCAAGCGATCCAACTTACCCACGGGCCACCTCAAGGGTTTCCCTGCGGGAGGCGGACCCGTGCCACTCATCAATCCACTCAGAAGGGTGCGGAGCGCACCGCGCTGAGCGTGGAGCGATCGACGCCGCGGGCGTTGGTGAGTGCGGGGCGTCCGGTTCACCCGTGGGGGCGGTCGACCATCCGGAGGAGCTGGGTGCGATTGGCGACGCCGAAGCGGCGGTAGAGCCGGGTCAGTTGGGATTCCACGGCCTTGACCGAGAGATAGAGGGCGGCGGCGATCTCGCGGTTGGTGGAGCCGTCGCGGACCATCGCGACGATCTGCTGCTCGTTGTCGGTGAGCTCCGAGGGCTGGCGGCTGCGGCTCGGGACGTCGAGGCGGGCCAGTTCGGTCTCGGCGACCTCGCGCCACGCGGGGGCACCGTACGCCTCGAACTGCTCGATCGCGTCCAGGAACGCCGTCCGCGCCACCGACCGCCGGCGCGCCTGCCGGGCCACCCTGCCGCGGGTGAGCTCACACCGGGCCAGGTCCAGCGGGTACACGCGGTTCCCCGCCGTGGCGATCGTCTCCTCCAGCAGATCCAGTGCCGCGGCCGGATCGCCCTGCTTGGCGATCAGCAACGCCTCCGACCGGGCCAACCCGACCCGCACGACCGCACGGTCCAGCGTCTCCGCCCGGCCCCGGATCTCCGCGATCAGCTCCGCGGCGTCCTGCAGTCGCCCGGCCGCGACCAGCGCCTCGGCGTAGTCCGCATGCCACGGGATCACCGCCGGGTCGAACGGCATCGCCGCCTCACCTGAGTCCGCGATCGCGTCGAACGCCTCCACCGCCCGCTGCGGATCACCTGTCAGTACGCCGATCAGCCCGAGACTGGCCAGCGCCGGACCGGTCCACTCGTCGTTGCCGACCAGGCGGACCCCCTCCAGCGCCGCCTCCGCGAGCTGCCGGCCCATCGCCGCCGTACCGCCGGCCCACTCGGCCCGGCTGGCGATGACCATGCCGACCTCGGCCTCCTCGCCGATGTCCTGCATCAGCTGGTAGCACTCGTGCCCGGCCGCGAGCGCATCCGCTCCGCGCCCGCTGCGCTCGTAGATCGCGGTCGCCGAGATCAGCACCGACGCCAGCCACCGCATCGCACCGCCGTCGCGCACCTCGTCGACCAGCGAGCTGATCGCCGCGATCGCCGCGTCGGTCCGGCCGCAGAACAGCTCCCGCATGGCCGCCATCTGCCGGGCGTTCACCACTGCCTTGGTCAGCGGCAGACCGAGGGACAGCTCGGCCGCCTGCTGCAGCAGAGCGTCCGCGGTCTCCTCCGCGTCCCGTGACATCAGCACCGAGCTGGCCGCGCTCAGCGCGTCCACCAGAGCCTCGGTGTCACCGCTCTTCCGCGCCAGTGCCTCTGCGACCCGCGCGTCCTCCTGCGCGGCGTCGAACCGGCGATCGAAGTACTCGCTGTGGCTGCGCATGATCCGCACCCGCGCCTCGAGCAGCTGGTCACCGGCGGCGGCCTCGAACGCCTCGGACAGGATCTCGACCCGGCGGTCGTGGTCCGGCCAGGCAGCGTCCACCAGGAGCAACAGCGCGGGCACCCTGGTCTGCGGCTCGGTCGCGGCGCGTACGGCGAGGCGCGCCATGTCGGCGGACTCCGCGAGATGACCGGCGGCCGCGGCATCGTCGGCGGCTCGCGTCAGGCGCCGGGCCCGTTCGTCCGGCAGGCTGGACGGCGTACGCTCGGCGGCCAGTCGCCACAGCGTGGCAGCGGCACCCGGCGCACCCCGGCCGGCCGCGACGGCGGCGGCCTCCTCGATCGCGCAGGCCAGCTCGGCGTCGGCCTCCTGGGTGGCCAGGGCACGATGGGTCGCGTTCTCGACCGGTTCGCCGACCACGGCCGCCAACTGTGCGTGCGCCTGGCGACGGGCCGCCGAGGTGGCTTCGGCGTACACGAACTCCCGCAGCAGCGGGTGCGCGAACCGGAGCCGCTCGGAGGACACGTCGATCAGCCCGAGCGACTCGGCCTCGGCCAGCTCAGTGTCGATCGGCCGCCCGAGGGACTGCGCCAGCTGGGCCGTGGTCGGCCGCGGCGACGAGGCTGCGTGCAGCAGAAGCTCGTGCGCAGAGGAAGTCAGGTCCGACAGCCTGTCGCCGAGCAGTGTCTTGAGCCGGCTCGACACCGGGAGCGGATCGTTCGGCGAGACGCCTTGCGGATGCCGTAGGACTGCCCGGCCGAGCTCCAGCGCCATGAACGGGTTGCCGGCGCTGGCAGTGAAGATGCGGCGGGCCGTACGCACGGGCAGCGGGCTGGAGAGCCGCTGACGCAGCAGACCGAGCACGTCCGGCTCTGTAAGCGGCGGGACCTCCAGCTGAAGCACCGGCTCCGGGCACGCCTCGGCCATGACCGGCAGATCGCCGTCAGCAACCTGCTCGGTCGCCAGCATGTGCACGCCTTCGGACAGCCGGCGGGCGCAGAACGTCAGCACCTCCAGGCTGGATGGGTCCACCCACTGGATGTCGTCCACGACCAGCAGCACGGGCCCGTTGGCCGCGAGCCGACGCAGCACATGCAGTACGGCGAGGCGCACGGCCAGCTCGTCCCGAACCGTGTCAGGCGCGCTGGCCTTCAGCAGGGCGACCTCGAGCGGCTGGCGGAGGTGATCGGGCAGCACCGTCCAGGCGAGCTCGAGCTGATTGGACAGCAGGTCGAGGAGGGTGACATACGGGAGACCGGCTTCGCTCTGGGACGGGGCGGCGCTGAGGACGCGGCACCCGGCGCGGGTGCGGTCGGCGACCAGCGCGCGGCCCATGGCCGACTTGCCGATCCCGGTCGGGCCATAGAGCAGCACGCTGCCGCTGGTCTCGAGCTGCTTCTTCGCACGCTCGACCAGTCCGGCGCGCCCGACCAGCTCGTCGTCAGTCATCGATCCCACATACTCCTCGAAGGATTACCCTCGTCGATTATCACAGTCAATGACCGGACGACACGGCGAGTGTCACATGAGGAAACCATCCCGTCACCATCCTGTCACCCGACGCTGCCCAGATCCGAGCAGTCAGGCGGCACGATGGTGCCGGGGCACGGATCGCCCACCCCTACGTTGTAGACAAAGGACACACCTGGCCCGGTACCCCGCCAGAGGTGTGTCCAGCCGGTGATCAGCCGAATTAGCGGTCATCGGCTCGCCGGGTCAGGCGAGAAACGCGCGCAGCAGGGTGGCGGTGCCGGACAGGTGCTCCTGCATGGCCTGCCGGGCGGCCGGCGCGTCGCCGGCCAGGATGGCCTCGACGATCGCCTCGTGCTGTTCGTTGGAGTGCCGCAGATTGCGTTCCAGCAAGGGGATCGCGTCAAGCAACTCGTTCAGCCGCATCCTGACGTCCGCGGTCGCCGACGTCAGCGACGGTGACCCGGAGACCTCGGCGATCGCGAGATGCAGCCGCGAGTCGAAGCGGCGGTAGTCGGACAACCTGGCGGCCGACGTCTCCGCGAGACAACGCCGGAGATGCTCCTGCTCGGCGTCGCTCAACGCGCGGGACGCCGACGCTTCCGCTGCCCCGGTCTCCAAGGCAGAGCGCAGTACCAGGGCGTCCTCCAGCCCGTCGCCCAGCTCGCGGGCGAGCCGTTTGGCCGGCGTACGACGGGGTCTCGGCAGCTGGGCGTTGACGAACGTACCGCCGTACCGCCCGCGCCGGGACTCGACGTACCCGGCCTCGGTCAGCGCATGGATCGCCTCCCGCAGGGTGACCCGGCTGACGTTCAGCCGCGCCGCCAGGTCGCGTTCGGACGGGAGCCGGTCGCCAGGGACGACGACGCCGAGCTTGATTGCCTGCAGCAACCTCTCGACCGTCTCCTCGAACGGGTTGCCCGTCCGGACCGGCCGGAACACCGCGTCGTCTGCCTGGGCGACCATGAGCACACACTAGATCGGGGTGACGTAGGCGCCCGAGATCCCGCCGTCGACGAGGAAGGTGTTGGCGGTGATGAACGACGAGTCGTCGCTGGCCAGGAAGGCGACCGCGGCCGCGATCTCCTCCGGCTCACCGAACCGGCCCATCGGCACGTGCACCAGCCGCCGCTGCGCCCGCTCCGGATCCTTCGCGAACAACTCGGTCAGCAGCGGCGTGTTCACCGGACCCGGGCAGAGCGCGTTGACCCGGATCCCCTGCCGCGCGAACTCGACGCCGAGCTCGCGGCTCATCGCGAGTACGCCGCCCTTCGACGCGGAGTACGAGATCTGCGAGGTGGCCGCGCCCATCACGGCGACGAACGACGCGGTGTTGATGATCGAGCCGCGGCCCTGCCGTTGCATGTAAGGGATCGCGGCCTTGCAGCACAGGTACACCGAGGTCAGGTTGACCTCCTGCACCTTCCGCCACGCCTCCAGTCCGGTGTCCAGGATCGACGCGTCGTCGGGCGGCGAGACGCCCGCGTTGTTGAACGCGATGTCCACGCTTCCGTAGGTGTCGTACGCCTGGCGGAAGAGGTTCTCGACCGCGGCCTGGTCGGTCACGTCGGTCGCCACGAACAGCCCGCCCGCCTCGTCCGCGGCGGCCTTCCCGGCGGCCGGGTCGATGTCCCCGATCACGACCTTGGCCCCTTCGGCGGCAAGGCGTCGTACCGTGGCCAGGCCGATCCCACTCGCACCGCCGGTGACCACCGCGACCCGGCCCTCAAGCCGGTGTGCCTTGACGTCCATTCAGTCCTCCGTGCTGATGAAGATGTTCTTGGTCTCGGTGAACGCGTCGAGCGCATCCGGGCCGAGCTCACGGCCGAGCCCGGACTGCTTGTAGCCGCCGAACGGCGTGGAGTACCGCACCGACGAGTTCGAGTTGATCGACAGGTTGCCCGCCTCGACACCACGGCCGACCCGCAGCGCGCGGCCGGTGTCGCGCGTCCAGATCGAGCCGGACAGGCCGTATTCCGAATCGTTCGCGATCCGCACCGCGTCCGCCTCGTCCTCGAACGGGATCACCGCCACCACCGGCCCGAAGATCTCCTCCCGCACCGCCCGATCACTCGCGGGCGCAAGGACAGTCGGCGGGAACCAGAATCCCGGACCTTGTGGCGCTGTGCCCTGAAAGGCCGGATTCTCGACGTACGACGCAACCCGCTCCAGCTGAGCCCTGGAGATCAACGGACCCATCTCGGTCGCCGGATCCGACGGATCCCCGACCTTGAACCTCTTCACCGCCGGCTCCAGCAACTCCAGGAACCGGTCGTACGCCGACCGCTCGACCAGGATCCGCGATCGCGCGCAGCAGTCCTGGCCGGCGTTGTCGAACACGCCGTACGGCGCCTGAGCCGCGGCCTTGTCCAGATCCGCGTCCGCGAAGACGATGTTGGCCGACTTCCCGCCGAGCTCCAGCGTCACGCGCTTCACCTGGTCGGCACAGCCGGCCATGATCTGCTTGCCGACCACGGTCGACCCGGTGAAGACGACCTTGCGGACGGCCGGATGCGTGACGAACCGTTGCCCGACGACCGTTCCCTTGCCCGGCACGACCTCGAACACACCCGGCGGCAGTCCGGCCTCGAGCGCCAACTCGCCGAGCCTCAGAGCGGTCAGCGGCGTCAGCTCGGCCGGCTTCAGTACGACGGTGTTGCCGGCCGCCAGCGCGGGAGCGAAACCCCAGCCGGCGATCGGCATCGGGAAGTTCCACGGCACAATCACGCCGACCACGCCGAGCGGTTCCTGGAAGGTGATGTCGATGCCTCCGGCCACCGGAATCTGCTTGCCGAACAGGCGTTCCGGGGCCGCCGAGTAATAGGTCAGCACATCGCGGACGTTGCCGGCCTCCCAGCGGGCGTTGCCGATGGTGTGGCCCGCGTTCTCGACCTCCAGCGCGGCAAGGTTCTCCAGGTCCGCGTCCACCGCGTCGGCGAAGCGGCGCAGCAACCGGCCGCGATCCGCTGGAGCGACGTTTCGCCAGGTGTGGAAGGCCTCCGCGGCTCTGGCGATCGCCGCGTCCGCCTCCCGCTCGGTGGCCAGGGCGATCGTGCGGACCACCTTCTCGGTGGCCGGGTTGATCACGTCGTACGTCATGAACGGCTCCTCGCGGCTGCGATCAGGGCGGCGAACAGCCGCAGGTCGTCGAGGTTCTCCTCCGGGTGCGACTGCACGCCGAGAACGAAGCCGTGGTCCGGCGCCTCGGCCGCTTCGACCGTTCCGTCGCCAGCGCGGGCGGTGACCGTCAGGCCCGGCGCCAGTACGTCGATGGCCTGGTGGTGGTAGCAGCGGACCCCCGTGCGCTCGCCCAGGATGCGGGCGGTGAGAGTGCCCGGCTCGACCTTGACCTCGGTGGTGCCGAACACGGCCGCCTCCGGTCGATGCGCCTCGTGGGCAACGACGTCCGGGAGATGCTGATGCAGCTTCCCACCCAGCGTGACATTGAGCATCTGCAGACCGCGGCAGATCGCCAGCAGCGGCAGATCGCGGTCGAGCGCGCCCTGGATCAGGACACGCTCGTGCTCATCCCGGCCCGGCCTGGTGTCGATCGTTTCCGGATGCGGCGTGGCGCCGTACGAGACAGGGTCGACGTCGCAGCCGCCGGAGACGATCAGGCCGTCGAGAACGTCGAGGACGCTCGGGTCGGTGCCGACCGGCGGCAACAGCAGCGGTACGCCCCCGGCCGCGACGACGCCGTCGAGGTAGGCGCGCGGGAGGAGGGCGGCTTCACGCTGCCAGATCCCCCAAGCGGCCGGCTCGAGGTACGTCGTGATGCCGATCCGCGGTCTAGAGCCGTTCGAAGCCACGGATGCGCTCCCAGTCGGTGACGGCGGCGTCGTACGCGTCGAGCTCGACGCGGGCCGCGTTGGCGTAGTGATCGACCATCTCCTCGCCGAACGCGTCGCGGGCGATCTTGGAGCCGGTGAACAGCGCGGCCGCCTCGCGCAACGTGACCGGTACGTGTTGCCTGTCGGAGTCGTACGCGTTGCCCTCCAGCAGGGGCTCGAGCTCCAGTTCGTTCTCGATGCCGTGCAGGCCGGCGGCGACGATCGCGGCGACGGCCAGGTACGGGTTCACGTCGCCACCGGGGAGGCGGTTCTCGACCCGGAGCGAGTCGCCGTGGCCGACCACGCGGAGCGAGCAGGTCCGGTTGTCCAGTCCCCAGGCGACCGCCGTCGGCGCGAAGCTGCCGCGGACGAACCGCTTGTAGGAGTTGATGTTCGGCGCGAGCAGGTAGGTGAATTCGGACAGGCAGGCGAGCTGACCGGCGATGAACCGCTCCATCAGCTCGGAGAACCCGTGCTCGCGATCACCGGCCAGTACGGCGTCTCCCGCGGTCGACCGGAAGCTCAGGTGGATGTGGCACGAGTTGCCCTCGCGTTCGTCGTACTTCGCCATGAACGTGAGGCTCTTGCCGTGTTGCGCGGCGATCTCCTTCGCACCCGTCTTGTAGATCGAGTGGTTGTCGCAGGTGACCAGGGCCTCGTCGTACCGGAAGGCGATCTCGTGCTGGCCGAAGTTGCATTCGCCCTTGGCGGACTCGACGTACAGGCCGGCGCCGGTCATGCCGTTGCGGATGTCGCGCAGGAGCGGCTCGACCCGGGAGGTGCCGAGGAGGGAGTAGTCGACGTTGTACTGGTTGCCCGGGACCAGGTCGCGGTAGCGCTTGTCCCAGGCCGACTCGAAGGTGTCGTCGAAGACCATGAACTCGAGCTCGGTGCCGACGTACGCCCTGAGGCCCCTGGCGGCGAGGCGATCGAGTTGCGCGCGGAGGACCTGGCGTGGTGACGCGACCACGGGGGTGCCGTCGAGCCATTGCACGTCGCAGAGGACCATCGCGGTCGCTTCCAGCCACGGGACGAGCCTCAGGGTGTTCAGATCGGGCGCCATCACCAGGTCGCCGTACCCACGCTCCCAGGACGACATCGCGTACCCGTCCACAGTGTTCATGTCGACGTCGACCGCCAGCAGGTAGTTGCACCCCTCGGTCCCGTGCCTCAGCACCTCCTCCAGGAAGTACCGCGCGCCACAGCGCTTCCCCTGCAGCCGTCCCTGCATGTCAGTGATCGCCACCAGCACCGTGTCGACCCGCCCGGACCCGACCAGATCCCGCAACTCCTGCACCCGAATCCTGCCAGCAGCCACGTCCACTCCTCGGATCTATTGGTCTGCCCCCAGTCCATTGACTCAAGCCCAGCCGGTCCTGTCAATGCGGCGGCGTGGTGGTGCCGTGACACTGCGGGGTCTGGGCAGGGACCGGGGTGGCGCGGAAAATCGGGGGATTCGGCCGCACCGCCCAAGCGGCCCGATTCTGGAGGACCGCTATGCGATCTTTCGTCACCCGCCCCCGCGCCCTGGCCGTCCTGCTGGCCGGTACGGCGCTCGCGTTCAGCCCACTCGGAGGTCAGGCGACCGCCAAGCTGCCGGTCGACCAGGTCGGCAACCCGTGTCTCACCCCGGCCGACGGTCCCGCCGCCCGTGGCGGGTTCGGCGCCGACCACCGCGACCTGTCCGCGGCCGAGCAGCAGTCGATCGAGGCCAGGACGGCGCAGATCCTGAAGGCCAAGGCGGCGCGTGGACTGGCGCCCCAGGCCGGGAAACTCGCCGCGGCGAGCGTTCCGGTCTACATCCATGTGATGCGCAGCAGCAGCGGCGCCGGCGATGTCACCTCGACCCAGATCAACCAGCAGATCGCCGAGCTGAACCAGGACTTCGCCGGTGGCGAGTCGTCCCAGGCCGCGAACACCGGCTTCACGTTCTACCTGGCCGGCACCGACCGGTTCAACAACAACACCTGGCACCGTGACGGCCAGAGCACGACGTACCGGTCACAAACGCGCAAGGGTGGCAAGAACGCCCTGAACATCTGGCTGGTCGACTTCTCCTACCTCGGGATCGCGACGTTCCCGTGGGACTACGCGAGCAGCCCGTCGATCGACGGCATCCGGGTGCAGTACAGCTCCTTGCCCGGCGGCTCGGCGACGAACTTCAACCTCGGCAAGACCGCCTCGCACGAGGCCGGCCACTGGTTCGGGCTGTACCACACGTTCCAGGGCGGCTGCACGAGCACGAACGACTCCGTCTCCGACACGCCCGCCCAGGGCAGCGCCAGCAGCGGCTGCCCGACCGGCCGGGACTCCTGCTCACTGTCCGGACTGGACCCCATCCACAACTACATGGATTACTCCTACGACTCCTGCTACAACCAGTTCACTCCCGGCCAGAGCACCCGCATCAGCAACATGTGGACGGCCTACCGGGCGTGACGCAGGCACCCCAAGCCGTCTAGAGTGCCGCCGATGCGTTTGCTTCTGACGGCCTGCGCAACCACCGCACTGGTGGTCGCCGGACCTCTGACAGCGACCGCCGCCGGCCAGGGCCCACAAGGCCCGGTCGGCGGCGACCTGCTGACCGCGAAGCCGACGGTCGTCGCCGACGGGGCGGCACCGCCGGCTGTCCAGGCGTCGGCGTACGTGGTGGCCGACATCGACACCGGCGACGTACTGGTCGCGAAGGCGCCGCACGCGAAGCTGCGGCCCGCCAGCACGCTCAAGACGCTCACCGCGCTGGTCCTGCTGCCGCGGCTGAAGAAGTCCGATCCGGTCGTCGGCACGGATGCCGACGCGGGCATCATCGGCAGCAAGGTCGGCGTCTACCCCGGACTCCGCTACACGGTCGATCTGCTCTTCCAGGGCATGTTCCTGGCCTCCGGGAACGACGCCGTGCACGCGCTCGCCGCCCACGACCAGGGCGGCATCCCGGCGACGATCCAACGGATGAACGAGAAGGCCAAGGAGATCGGTGCACACGACACCCACGTGACCGACCCGACCGGTCTGGACGCGGACGGGCAGTTCTCCAGCGCCTACGACCTGGCCCTGTTCGCGCAGGCCGGCCTGGCCCGGCCGGACTTCGCCAAGTACGCGGCAACGAAGTACACGGCCTTCCCGAACGCCGGCAAGGCCGGCACGTACCAGGTCGCGAACCAGAACAAACTGCTGTTCGGCTACGACGGCGCTCTAGGCGTCAAGACCGGTTACACGACGCTGGCCCGCAACACGTTCATCGGCGCGGCGCGCCGCAACGGCCACACGCTGGTGGTGACGCTGATGAACGCACCGCACGGCGTGACCGAGGACGCCAGCAACCTGCTCACCTGGACCTTCAAGAACTACACCAAGCTCAACCCGGTCGGCACGCTGGTCAAACCGGCCGCAGCGGTGCCTCCGAAGGCCGAGACCGGCACCACCGAGGGCAAGATCACCACTCGGACCAGTACGGCGCACCCGCCGCGCAGCCGGACCGTGCTCAACCCCGGCCAGGCGGTCCAGTCGCTCGCCTTCCGCATCCCGGCGTGGGTGTACGCCGGTCCACCTGTTCTACTGCTCGGTCTGTTCCTCAGACGCCCCAAAGCACTCCGCCGACGCCGCCACTAGCGGCGAAGCGTACGGGCCGCCTTGGCGAGCTGACTCACCAGAGTCATCGCGGTAATACCCAGCACGGCGCCCGCGGCGACAGCGACCGTGTCCGCCTTGCGCTGAGGCACTGGCACCACCTTGTAGCGCTTCCCAGGCGGTCCGGGCAGGAGAGGCTCCTGCACGGACAGCTCCGGCGGCAGCGGCTCCTCCGCAATCCTGAGGCGGCCCTCCTCGGACACCTCGCTGACACCGGCGTCGAGGGTCGCTTCCTTCGTCCAGGCCGCGACGACCATCAGGGCCCGGGTCATCAGGTAGATCCACACCAGCAGCGCCAGCGGCAGCGCCAGAGCGCCGTACGCCGCGTTGGTGCCGATGACATGGGTGACGTAGAGGCCGCCGAGCTTCTGGGCGAGGTAGTACAGGATGCCGCCGGCGAGCGCCGCGATCAGGGCGACCTTGCGCGGCAGGAGGATCCGCGGCAGCGCGGTCTGCAGGTAGAGGAACAGGATCGCACCGGCCCCGATGCCGACCACGATGCTGACCCCGTCGATGCCCCAGCTCGCCAGCCAGGTGTCCTCCAGGTCGGCGGCGTCCACGATCCGCGTCGACAGCCCGGTCAGGACCGAGGACGCGCCGGTGCTGATCAGTCCGATCAGGCCGAGGCCGACGAGCGCGCCGAAGTCCGCGAGCTTCAGCTTGACGAAGTTGCCGGGCCGGTCGTCCAGCTCGTGCATCGAGCGGATCGAGGCGCGCAGCGAGTCGATCCAGCCGAGCCCGGTGAACAGCAGGCCGACGGCGGAGATGAGGCCGATGGTGCCGGCGTGCGAGATGAGGGCGTCGACGTCGATCCGGTCGGCGATCCCGGGCAGGCTGTGCTCGAGGGTGTTCTTCAGCGTCTCGATCGCCTTCGGGCCGAGGAACGAGCCGACGATCGCCCCGGCCAGCACGATCAGTGGGAACAGCGACAGGAACGCGAAGAAACTCGTTGCCCCCGCCAACCGGTTGCCCCGGCGGTCGCCGTACCGCTGCCAGGCCCGCCAGACCTGCGTCCGGCTGAACCAGCGCCAGGCCCTCTTGATCCCCATGCTTCTCCTGTACCCCGGTAACGGAGTCTCAGCCTGCCAGGGGGAACGACCGTTGCGGGCGCCACACGCCGTCCGCACCGTGTTCGTACCGGCTGAAGGCGTCGACGTCGAAGGCACAGTCGTACTCCGCCAGGGCGTCGTACGCGCGGTCCAGGGCACCCTTGTCCAGGTCGTGCGCGATCGTGACGTGCGGGTGGTACGGGAACCGCAGGTCCACCTGCAGCGGCCCGGACCGGACCTGCGACTGCAGCACCTCGCAGGACGAGATGCCCTCAGCCAGCGGGACGAACACGACCGGGGAGATCGGCCGGAACGTCGCCGTACCGCGGAGCCGGATCCGGAAGCTCGGGAACCGGGCCGCGACCTCGAGCAGATGGTCGTCGATCACGGCGAGATCGGCCGCTTCCACCTCGGTCGGCGGCAGCAGGGTCACGTGGGTGGGGATGGACGCGGCCATCGGATCACCGAACTCGGCACGGAACTTCTGCAGCTCCGAGCCGTACGGCTCCGCGATCGGGATCGCGACACCGATCGTCGCCATCCTCGGCCCTACCGGCCCGACTCGCGGAGTGCCGGTCCGGGCACGAAGCCCAGCCGGTCGTACACCCGCTGCAGGGTCGGCTCGGTGACGGCGCGCGCCCGCTCCGCCCCGGCGGCCAGGATCGCGTCCAGCTGCGCCTTGTCGTCGAGGTAGCCGAGCGTCTTCTCCCGGAACGGGGTGACGAACTCGACCACCACTTCGGCCAGGTCCTTCTTGAAGTCGCCGTACCCGCGGCCCGCGTACTCGTCCTCGAGCTCGCTGATCTTGCGGCCGGTGAGTGCGGAGTAGATGGTCAGCAGGTTGGCCACGCCGGCCTTGTTCTCCGGGTCGAAGACCACGTCCCGGCCGGAGTCGGTGACCGCGGAGCGGATCTTCTTCGCGCTCACCTTCGGGTCGTCCAGGAGGTCGATGATGCCGGCCGCCGACGAGCTCGACTTGCTCATCTTCGCGGTCGGGTCCTGCAGGTCCGCGATCTTCGCGGTCTCCTTGACGATGTGCGGCTCGGGCAGCCGGAAGGTCTTGCCGAACCGGTGGTTGAACCGCTGCGCCAGGTCGCGGGTCAGCTCCAGGTGCTGGCGCTGGTCCTCGCCGACCGGGACCCGGTCGGCCTGGTAGATCAGGATGTCCGCGGCCTGCAGGATCGGGTACGTGAACAGGCCGACGGTCGCGCGGTCGGCGCCGCCCTTGGCGGACTTGTCCTTGAACTGCGTCATCCGGCTGGCCTCACCGAATCCGGTGATGCAGCCCAGCACCCAGCTCAGCTGGGAGTGCTCGGGCACGTGCGACTGGACGAACAGCGTCGACCGCTCCGGGTCGATCCCGGCCGCGAGCAGCTGGGCGACCGAGCGGCGGGTCCGCTCCCGCAGTTGCTTCGGGTCGTACTCCACCGTGATCGCGTGCAGGTCCACCACGCAGTAGAACGCGTCGTGGTCGTCCTGCAGGGCCACCCACTGCCGCAACGCCCCGAGGTAGTTGCCGAAATGGAAGGAGTCCGCCGTCGGCTGGATCCCGGACAGCACCCGAGGGCGACGCTGGGAACCGGCTGCGGAGGGGTCAGACGCAGCAACAGACATACACCCGATTCTGCCAGCGCCCTCAGGCCACCCGGCACCGGGGCGGGTCTGCCGACTCATAGACTCGCGACTATGACTTCGCGCACAGTGGTCGTCCTGCCTGGTGGCCAGTTCGGTCCCGCCTCACCCCTTCCCATGTACGCCGGCGATGCCGCCGAGCAGCGGGGAGCGGAGGTGATCCGCGTGTGGTGGGACCAGGCGGATCGGCCGTTGACGCTGACCGAAGACGAGCGGGGGCCGTGGGTCCTGCCGCAGGCGACACGAGCGCTGGACGGCACCGAGGGTGAGGTCCTGCTGATCGGGAAGTCACTCGGCAGTTATGCCTGCCATCTCGCCGCCGAGCGCGCTCTTCCGGCGGTCTGGCTGACTCCGAACCTGGCCAGCCCCTGGGTGGTCGACGGGCTGCGCCGGTCGACCGCGCCGTTCCTGCTGGTCGGCGGTACGGCGGACAAGTTGTGGGATCCCGTTCTCGCTCGCGAACTCACGCCGTACCTGCTGGAGGTGCCGGACGCGGACCACGGGATGTACGTCCCAGGCCGCCTCGCCGCATCGGCCGCCGTCCTCGGCCAGGTGGCGACGGCGGTGGAGGACTTCCTGGACCAGGTCGTCTGGCCCTAGCGCGTCACCAGGACCAGCCGCGCGAGGCCAGCTCCCGCTCCTCGAGCCAGCGCTTCTCCTCACTGCGCTCCAGGTCGGCCTCACTTGGTACGCCGGCGAGCCGGCAGGCTTCGTCGAGCAGGTCGTCGTACGCCGCCTCGACGGCCTTCAACCGGTGTGCTCGCGCATAGATCCGGGGCGTGGTCTCGATCCGCCTGATCTCGCCGGCCAGATGCCCGAGCCGGGTCTGCACCCACAATGTGGCGAACGGGTCGGCCTCAACACACCGGCGACGGCGACGACGTCGGATCAGACGATCGATCGACGGCTGCAGCCACCGGCGCAGGTGCGACGGCTTCGAGTGCGGCAGCACGGCGTCGAGCAGCGCACACAGAAACAAGAACAAGAACAGAACAGCCAACCACTCCATCACCCTCACTCCCACTTCGAGGCTACGGCGAGCCACCGACAAGGGCGAGAGCTTTTCCCTCTTGTGTCCCTTCCGTAGCGCCCGACCCTCGCGCCGTCCCGGGCCGCTCTACCCCGATCGTTGCTCGCGTGGACCTGAGGCACTCACCAACCCCACCGTCCAGGCATCACCGGCACAGGTCTGAGCCTCACCACCAGCGGCAAGGCCCGCTTGCCGAGTAGCACAGCTCCGCCCCCCGCCCCCCACCCCCCACCCGCTAGTCACGCCCCGTCGCCAGGCCCCCACTTCGTGCACCAGATCCGTACGCCGAGACGGTCGCCATACGGATCTCATGCACAAGGTGACCAATCCCTTAGAGCCGGGCCGCTTGCTGGTCGAGGACGATCGGCAGGCTCAGCACCGAGACGACGCTGGTGGCGCCGTACAGCTGATCGTCGTAGTTCTCCTCGACGAAGACATCGCGGCCCTCGGTCCGGACCCTGAGGTTCCTGTACAGCGGGTCAACCTTCAGCTTCGCGGTACCGCCCTTGGCAGGGAACCAAACCAGCGCCTCCTGGTACAAGTCTTAGGTTATACAAGTGAAAGCTTGTATTGTGGCTGCGCATGGAGGAGTATGCGATCTATGTCCTCGACGGCTGCCTGGAGTGGATGAAGTCGCTTCCTGACAAGGATTTCGAGAGTCTGAGCGCACGCATCGACCTGCTCGCCGAGCAAGGGCCCGCGCTGGCGCGACCCACCGTCGAGACGATCAAGGGCTCTCGGCATCCCAACATGAAGGAGTTGCGCTACAGCAAGCTGAGGGTGCTGTTCGCATTCGACCCTGAAACGCGCGCAGTACTTCTCCTGGGCGGCAGCAAGCAGGACCGCTGGGTCGAGTGGTACGAGGAGCACATTCCGCTCGCCGACGAACTGTTCGACGAGTGGCTCGACAGGGTGAAGCGGAACCCGAACTGGGCTGATGATCCGGACAGTTGAGCAGTCGGACCCGACCGATGAATGTGGTGAAGGAGGCATGACGACGATGGCACACAAGAACTGGAAAGAGATCCGTGCCGAGCGGATCACGACACCTGAGGCTGAAGCGCGAGTCGCCGCCCTCAAGAACGAGGTTCGTGCGGAACAGCGCGCCTATCGTCTCGCCGAGGTTCGCCGGCAGCACGGCCTGACGCAGGTCCAGCTGGCTGCGACCCTGAATATCAGCCAGGCGGCGGTCTCCTCGATCGAGCGCGGCGTGCTGGGCCGGTCCGAGCTCGGCACCATCCGCAAGTACGTCGAAGCTCTGGGCGGCAGGATCGAGATCGTCGCCGACTTCGGTGACGAGCGGCTGGTCCTGGGGTGACACGAGAAGCCGCCATCCCCGGTGGCTCCGGGGATGGCGATTCGCAGGCTAGGGCGACTACTTGAGGGTGGCTCCGGTCTGGCCGGGCTGGACCTGGCGGTAGAAGACCTTGCCAACTCGGTCGGGCGGGTGCTCGTCGTACCGAGGAGCACCCGCTCGGGACCGCGCCGGCGGGCGCTGGTTGCACCGACGTCCGCCGGGTCGGGGCTCGCGGCTGGCTCTTGCTACTTGACGCCTCCGGCGGTTACGGAGACCTGGAGTTGGCGCTGGAAGATGATGTAGACGACGAGAACTGGCGCGACCGTGATGACCACGGCCGCGAACAATGCGCCGAAGTCCACCGCGTAACCGGCTTGCGATGCGAACGAGGCCATGCCCTGCGAGAGCACGTAGTGGCTCGAGTCGGTGTTCAGGGCGACGGGGAGCAGGAACTGGTTCCACAACCCCAGGAAGTTGAAGATGGCGACCGACGCCATGCCCGGCCGCGCCATCGGCAACATCACCGAGAAGAAGGTGCGCCACTCACCGGCCCCGTCGATCTGCGCCGCCTCGTAGATCTCACCCGGCAGCGCTTTGAAGAAGCTGTGCAGGAAGAAGACGGTGAACGGCAGCGCGAACGCCACGTAGGTGATGATCAACCCAGGCAGGGTGTTGAGCAGCGCGAGATTCTTCAGCACGAAGAACAGCGGCACGATCGCCAGGAAGACCGGGAAGGTCAGTCCGGCCAGCATGGAGTAGTAGATCAGCCGGTTGCCGGGGAACGAGAACCTGGCCAGCACGTACGCACACATGGCGCCGAGGATCATCACCAGCACCAGCGCGCAGCCGACGACGACCACCGTGTTCAGGAAGTAGCGACCGATACCGGCGGTCGTCCAGGCGTTGGCGTAGTTGCCGACTCGCAGCTTGCTCGGCAGCGCCAGTGGGTTACCCAGCACCTCCTGCGTCGTCTTGAACGAGGACAGCAGCGTCCAGACCAGCGGCAGGATCACCAGCAGCGACCACAGGATCAGCGCGATGTGCGCGGTCGTGGCCACGCCCTTGCCTTCTCGCGATCCCTTGCTGGGTACGCGGGAATCGGCGACGAATTCGGCCCGATCGGCCGTCGTGGTTGTCATCGGCGTACCTTCCGCTCACGTCCGCCGGTCAGAGTGTTCACCAGGAAGACCAGGAACGCGAACAGCATCGTCACGGCGGCCAGGATCACGCCCATCGCCGTCGAGTAACCGAACTGCCCCTTGGTGAAGGCCGTGGTGAACAGTTGCTGGGGCATGACCAGTGTCGAGTTCTGCGGGCCGCCGCCGGGGTTCAGCGCCTGCATGTAGACGAAGGCGTCGAGGGCGGCGATCCCGAGATAGATGTACGCCGTCTGCACGTTGTCCCGGATCAGTGGCAGGATCAGGGACACTGCCGTACGGAACCGGCCGGCGCCATCGATCCGGGCCGCCTCGAACACCTCGGGGTCGATGCCGCGGATGGCGGCGATGAACAGCACCATGTAGAAACCGACGAATCCCCAGATCATCACGAACATCGAGGCCGGCATCGCGGTCCGCGCATCACCGAGCCACGCGTAGTTCTCGAACTGGTGCAGCCCGATCTTCGTCAGCACGGCGTCCAGGATGCCCGAGCCCGGCGTGAACACCTGGGCCCAGATCAGGCCGATCACGATCGCGGGGATCACGTACGGGAAGAACGAGACGATCCGGTAGAAGCCGGAGTTGCGCAGGCCGCGGACGGTCCCGGTGCCGGAGCCGCCGACTGTCACCAGCGTGGCCAGCGTCAGCGCCAGCACGATCGTCACCAACGGCACGACGATCGCGAGCTCGACGTTGTTGCGGACGGCCTTCAGGAAGATGTCGTCGTGGAACAGCTTGACGTAGTTGTCGAAGCCGACGAAGTTCATCCCCGAGGTGAACCCTGACCAGTCGGTCAGCGAGTACCACAGCGCCTGCACGAACGGGGAGACCACGAAGATCACGAAGACCGCCAGCGGCAGGCCGAGGAAGACGACCATGAAGCTGACCCGGTCGAAGGTCAACGGCCGGCGGCGCCGCCGGGGGGGGGGGGGCCGGGGGGCGCCCCCCCCCCCCCCCCCCACCACCCACCCCCCCCCCCCCCCGCGCGGCGGCGCCCCGCCGTGGCGTGCCCCCCCGCCGCCCCCCCCCCCCCACGACTCCGCCATCTGCCGCTGCTGATGAGGTTCCGGAGCTAGAGTGGGCATGTGCCCACCATAATGGGCACCTGCCCACTCGCGTCAACGGAAGGGGTGTCATGCCGACGGGTGTGGCCATGCGCGACGTACGCGAGCAGTTGTTCGACGCCGCCGAACGCGTGCTGCTCCGAGATGGGCCGGACGCGTTGACGAGCCGGGCCGTCACCACCGAGGCCGGCTGCGCGAAGGGCGTGCTGCATCGGCACTTCACGGACTTCGACGCATTCCTGACCGAGCTCGTCCAGGACCGGATCCGCCGGCTCGGCGGTCAGGGCGATCTGCTGCTGGGATGTGTCGGGCGCGGGGCGATCGCCGACAACCTCACCGGCTTCCTGACCGAGTTGTTCAGCTCGGTCGCCGTCGCGATCGTCGGGTTGACCATCTCCCGGGACGGACTGCGCGCCAGGCTGCGGCAATCAAGCCCCACCGGGGTTCCGATCCTGACCGAGGCCGTCGCCGCGATCGCCGGCTACCTGACAGCCGAGCGCGATCGCGGGCGACTCGACGCCGGTGCCGATGTCGACACACTGGCACTGACCCTGATCGGATCCGCGCACATGCTGTTCGCCGACCGGACCGGCACGCCGCCGAGTCCCGAGGCGGTGCAGCGGCTGGTCGGGTCCGTCGTACCTCAGACCAGCGTGGGCTGAGTGTTGCCCGCTTCGGTGATGCCGCGGCGCATATCGACGCGGGAGAGCAGGGCCAGGCCGATGAGGAAGAAGACGCCGAGGGCAACGATCGCGGGCCGGTAGGAGCCGGTGATCTGGTGGACCAGGCCGAAGACCAGCGTGCCGAGCCACGACGTACCGCGCTCGCCGGCCTGGTACAGCGAGAAGTACTCCGCCTCGCGGCCCTTCGGGATCAGCTGGCTGAACGCCGACCGGGACAGCGCCTGGGTCCCACCGAGGACGACGCCGATCGCGACGCCCATCGCCAGGAACGGCGCGATCTGCTGGGCCGGGAGCAGGAAGCCCGCGATCACGATCAGCATCCAGACCACCAGCCCGCCCATGATCGTCAGCTTGGTCCCGAACCGGCGGGCGAACCGCCCGAACGCGAGCGCACCGAAGAACGCCACGAACTGCACCAGCAGGATCGTCGCGATCAGCACCTGGGTCTCGAACCCGAGCTGCTTCTCGCCGTACGTCGACGACACCGAGATGACGGTCTGGATCCCGTCGTTGAAGAACAGGTACGCGATCAGGAACAGCAACGTCACCGGGTAGGTGCGCATGTGCTTGAGCGTCGCTGACAGCTGACCGAAGCTCTGCCGGACGATGTTGCCGCGCACGGGCTCGACCAGGACCGGTGGGCGGTTCCGCAGTTTGGTGAACGGGACGAACGTGAACGCGCCCCACCACAGGCCCGCGCTGAGCAGGCTGAGCCGGACCGCCGTCCCTTGGCTCAGGCCGAGCGCGTCGTGGGCGGTGACCACGCCGAGGTTGATCGCGAGCAGGATGAAGCCGCCGAGGTAGCCGAACGCCCAGGCACGCGACGAGACGTCGTCCCGTTCGTCCGGCCCGGCGATGTCGATGAGGATCGAGTCGTAGACGACCAGGGACGACCCCAGACACAGGTTGCCGATCAGCAGGAGGAGCGCCCCGAGCTCCCAGCGGCCGCCGCCGACGAACACCATGCAGCAGGCCGCGAGCGCGCCGGTCCAGGCGAAGCCGCACATCAGCAATTTCTTGCGCGCCATCCGGTCCGCGATCGCGCCGACGACAGGCAGGAACAGGGCCGACACCAGCGTCGCGACCGTGACCACGTAGAAGGCGAGCGAACCGGGGGACAGGCCCAGCCCCAGGACGTCGAGGTTGGTGTGGCACGGCTTGTCCGTGGTCCCGACGTACCCGCAGGCCGCGGTCTCGGCGACGGAGGTCAGGTACGGCGCGAACAGCACCGTGCCGACGGTGGTGACGTAGCCGGAGTTGGCCCAGTCGTAGAGGCTGAACCCCCAGTACTCCCGCTTGTCGACCGCCGCCGGGGCGGAGAGAAGTCCCATGCGCAGGAGTGTGTCAGGTCCGGGGTACGAAGCGGCGTACCCGCGGATAACACTTCAGTGGCCGATTTCCTGCCACTGTCCGCGCTCGATGAGCACGTCCCGGAGGACGTCGGTGCGGTCGGTGATGATGCCGTCGATCCCGGCCTCGAGCAGGCGCCGCATGACGGCCGGATCGTCGACTGTCCAGACGTGTACCTGCTTGCCCAGGGCATGGGCTCGCCGGATCAGCCCGGGCGTGAGCACTCGGAGCGGACCGTACTGCTGCGGAATCTGCAGGCAGGCCCCGCGCGCCTTCAGCGGGATGGGCAGGAACCGGATCAGCACTGTCTCCCAGTCGCCGTACCCCGTGCACAGGCGCGGCCCCAGCTCGCGCCGGATCCGGCGTACCCGGGACTGCGAGAACGACGAGACGCAGACGCGGTCGATCGCGTTCGCCGAGCGCAGTACCCCGGCGGCCGGGTGCAGCCCGTTCTCCGCCTTGATGTCGAGGTTGAACCGGATCTCCGGGAGGTGTTCGAGCAGTTCGTCCAGCCGGGGGATCGGCTCGTGGCCGTTGATCCTCGCCTTGCTCACCTCGGACCATGGCAGCTCGGCGACCACGCCGGTCCGGTCGGTAACCCGGTCGAGCTTGCTGTCGTGGAACGCGATCACGACCCCGTCACTGGTGGCGTGCAGGTCGGTCTCCAGGTATCGGTAGCCCAGTCCGACCGCGTGCTCGAAGGCGCGCAGCGAGTTCTCGTAACCGATGTTGTCCGGGTGCCTTGCGCCGCCACGGTGGGCCATCGCGATCGGCCCGTCGTGGTCGAGGTAGGGGTACACGACAGGAAGTATGTACCGTTTGCGTGGTGACGCTACTCAGCCCCCGCCCCGACCTGTGGACCCTCGACCCCGGCGTACTGCACCTGAACCACGGTTCGTATGGCGCAGTGCCGCGGCGTACCCAGGAACTGATGTCCGCCCTGCGCACCGAGACCGAGACGAACCCGATGGCGTGGTTCCGCTCGGTGGCGGACCAGTTGACCACGAGCCGTCTCGAGTTGGCGTCGTACCTGCGGACCGACCCGGCCGGCTTCGCCTTGATCCCGAACGCCAGCGCCGGGGTGACCGTCGCGCTCGCCACCGTGCCGATCCCACCCGGCAGCCGGATCGTGCTGACCAACCACGCGTACGGCGCGGTCCGGTACGCCGCCGAGCGGTTCGCCAAGGCCAATGGGGCCGAGGTTGTCGTGGTCGACGTACCGCTGGAGGCCGACGACGAGACGGTCGTATCGCTGATCGCGGGTCAGCTCGACCAGGCGTCCGTGCTCATCGTGGACCAGATCAGCTCGGCGACGGCGATGGTGTTCCCGATCGGGGACCTCGTCGCGCTCTGCCGGGATCGGGACGTGGCGATCGTGGTCGACGGAGCGCATGCACCGGCCCTCATCGACGCGCCGGCCGCCGACGGTGCCGACTTCTGGACCGGCAACTTCCACAAGTGGCCGGCCTCGCCGCGGGCGACCGCGGGCCTGGTGGTCGCGGAGAAGTGGAGGTCGGAGACGCTGCCGCTGATCGTGTCCTGGTCGGAGTACGACGAGCGGATGCCGGAGCGCTTCGACATGCAGGGCACGTACGACTACGTCCCCTGGATCGCCGCGCCCGAGTCACTGCGGGTGCTGGACGAACTCGACTGGCCGGTACGACGCTCGCAGCTGAGCAACCTGATCGACGAGGGCGCTCGCATCATCGCGAAGGCCCTGGCGACCGGTGTCGCCGAGATCGCGCGTCCCGCCGCGACGATGCGGCTCGTCGAGCTGCCGTCGTCCGTCGACCTCACCGCCGGGGAGGCGTTCAAGGTCCGGGTGTCGCGTGAGCTGAAGGCCGAGATCACGCTGACCGGCTTCGACGGCCGCGGCTTCATCCGGCTGTCAGCTCACGCCTACAACTCGCTCCAGGACTACAAGTCCCTCGCCGAGCGGTTGCCTGCGTTGCTCTGAAGGTCGCTGAACGACCGCTCGCCGTGCACCGCCAATTCGGCCAGTACGGCGGCGGGGTCGCCGGCCTCGACGAGCTCGAGCAAGGTCCGGTGCCGACCCACGTGCTCGTGGAGGTCCTCGTAGAAGTGCTCGCGGGCGTAGAGATTGCGCGCCATGCAGAGGAGCAGCTGTTGCTGCACTGACGCGTACGCCTCCTCGAGCCGCCGGTGTCCGGCGAGAGCGATCAGCGAGGCGTGGAAGCGGTAGCCGGCCTGGACGAGACTGCCGCGATCCTCGGCGTCTGCGCAGTGCTCCATCTCGGCCAGCGCCTCCTGCGCGTCCTTGAGCCGGTCCGGGAATCGCACCGGCACACCTAGCTCGATGGCGAGTCGCTCCAGCGCGGTGCGAAGCGTGAGGATCTCGAACACGTCCTGGTCGGTCAGGGTCGCCACCATCGACCCTCGACGCGGACGGGTGACGATCAGGCCTTCCTGCTCGAGCACCCGCAACGCCTCGCGCAGGGGAGGCCGGCTGATGCCCAGCTGCTCGGTGAGCCGTTCCTCGATCAGCCGCTCACCCTCGGCCAACTCACCGGCCAGAATCATCCGCCGGATCGCATCGGCCGCGAGCTGAACCAAACTCGGAGACCGCAACCGCTGCTCTGTCATGCCTCATTCTCACCTGCGATCTTGTCAGCGTCGACTATCTATTGTAGACAATAGTTCATAGACGATCTGGTCGTTGACCTGGAGGCGTCCGTGACCGATGACATCGATCGAACCTCGCCCGTGGGTTTCGCTGGGCTCGGCAATCTCGGCCATCCGATGGCGCAGGCACTGCTGCGCGACGGGTGGCGGCTCACGGTGTACGACCGCGACGAGCGGCGTACGGACGGGCTGGATGCCGAGATCGCGGCCAGGCCCGCGGACCTGGCGGGCTGCCGGGTGATCGGCCTGGCCGTGCCGGATGACCAGGCGGTGACCGAACTCGTCGACGAACTGGCGCCGGTCCTTCAGCCCGGCTCGGTCGTCCTGGTGCACAGCACGATCTTGCCCGCGACCGCGAAGCGCCTTGCACAGAAGGCGGAATCGCATCAGGTCGGGCTGCTCGACGTACCCGTGAGTGGGGGAGCGGAGAGGGCGCTGTCTGGTTCTTTGACGGTGATGGCGGGCGGTCGGGCCGAGGTGCTGAATCGGGTCCGGCCGGTGCTCGACTCGGTGGCGGAGACGGTGCTGCATGTCGGGCCGGCGGGTGCCGGAGCCGCGGTGAAGTTGGCGAACCAGTTGATGATGTTCTCGGCTCTCGCGGGGGTGCACGAGGCGCTCGAGTTGGCCGCGGCGTACGACGTACCGGAGCAGACGGTGCTGGACGCGGTGTCGACCAGCACAGGCGAGTCGTGGATCACGCGGAACTGGGGATTCTTCGACCGGGTCGCGGCGGCGTACGACGCGGGCGGAACGCCGGTACGGGACAGACCGTGGGCGAAGGACCTGTGGGACGTCGTCGCCGCGGCGCGCGACTCTGACGTGCAGGTCCCGGTGGCCGGTCTGCTCGCGCAGCACCTGGCCGAGCGGGTGGAGGCCCATGCGCGGAAGGGACCCGCCTCGTGAAGAGCTCCCGCACCGGCCGCGAAGGTCTGACCGCCTATTTGTTCCTGAGCCCGTGGCTGATCGGCATCGTTCTGCTGACGCTCGGTCCGATGCTGTACTCCGCCTATCTCGCCTTCACCAGCTACGACCTGCTGAGTCCGCCACGGTGGATCGGGCTGGACAACTTCCGTCGCATGTTCACCGCGGATCCTCGCTATCTCTCGTCGGTCCGCGTGACCCTGGTGTACGTCGTCGTGTCCGTCCCACTGCTGCTCATCGTCTCGATGGCGCTGGCGTTGTTGCTGGACAAGGGAATCCGGTTCCTGTCCGGCTACCGCGCACTGTTCTACCTGCCGTCACTGATGGGTGCGAGTGTCGCGATCGCGGTGCTGTGGCGGCAGATCTTCGGCGGCACCGGCCTGGTGAACCAGGTGCTCAGCCTGTTCGGAATCACCCGCGGCAGCTGGGTCGGGAGTCCCGGTACGGCGTTGTGGACAATCGTCACGCTGAACCTGTGGGCGTTCGGCGCGACCATGATCATCTTCCTGGCCGGTCTTCGGCAGGTGCCGGCGGAGCTGCACGAAGCCGCCGCGGTCGACGGCGCCGGACCCATCCGCCGGTTCTTCAGCGTCACGCTGCCCTTGATGACGCCACTGATCTTCTTCAACCTGCTGCTCGACACGATCCACGCGTTCCAGGCGTTCACCGGCGCGTTCGTGGTCAGCCGCGGATCCGGGGGACCGGCCGACTCGACCTTGTTCTACACGCTGTACCTGTACCAGCAGGGATTCGCCGAGCTGAAGATGGGCTACGCCTCTGCCATGGCCTGGACCTTGGTGATCGTGCTCGCTGCCTTCACCGGCTTCCTGTTCCTCACCGCGAAGCGCTGGGTCTACTACGGAGACGAACGATGACGAGCGTGTCGATCCCCGCCCGCCGCGCCCTGCTCGGCCGGCGTCGTACCACCAACCCGTTCGTCATCGGGATCATCCGGCACGCGTTCCTGATCGCCGTGCTCGTGGTGATGCTGTACCCGGTCGTGTGGATGGTCGCGGCGTCGTTCCGGCCATCGGCTGAGGTGATGAACAGCCTCGGATTGTTCAGCCGGCACTACACGCTGGACAACTACAAGCACGGCTGGTCCGCGGGTCAGCTCGACTTCTCCCGCTACTTCCTGAACTCGATCGCGATCACCGCGTTGTCGATTGCCGGCAATCTGTTCGCCTGCTCGCTGACGGCGTACGCGTTCGCCCGGCTGGAGTTCCCGTTGAAGCGCGTGCTGTTCGGGTTGCTGCTCGGCACCATGCTGCTGCCGTACCACGTCACGCTCGTGCCGCAGTACATCTTGTTCAACGAGCTGGCCTGGATGAACACCTACCTCCCGCTGGTGGTGCCGAAGTGGCTCGGCGTCGAGGCGTTCTTCATCTTCCTGATGGTCCAGTTCATCCGCACGCTGCCGCGTGAGCTCGACGACGCCGCCCGGATCGACGGGTGCGGTCACTGGCGCACATTCATCCGGATCATCATGCCGCTGTCGCTGCCCGCGCTCGGCACCACCGCGCTGTTCACCTTCATCAACAGCTGGAACGACTTCCTCGGCCCGCTGCTCTACCTGAACCGCCCCGAGCTGTGGACCGTCTCGCTCGGCCTGAACTCCTTCCTCGACGTCACCGGGGAATCGGCGTACGGCTCGCTGTTCGCCATGTCCACCCTCGCGCTGGCCCCGATCGTCGGCTTCTTCCTGGGCGCCCAGAAGCTGCTGATCGAGGGCGTCGCGACCACCGGCCTCAAGTAACCCTGTGGAGATCCTGATGAGAAGAATCGGTACGACGGCCCTGGCCTGCGCGGCCCTGTTGCTGGTTGCCGGATGCAACGGAACCTCGGTGTCCGACAGCACTGCCGGCGGTGGCTCGGACGGCAAGGACGGCAAGGGTGAGGTCAGCGGCAAGCTGCAGCTCACCTTCTGGGGTGGTGCGGCCCGCGCACAGAAGACGAACGCGGTCGCCGACATGTTCGTGAAGGAGCACTCCGGTGTCACCATCGACCGGCAGAACGCCGACTTCGGCAACTACTTCAACAAGCTGAACATCCAGGCGTCGAGCCACACCCTGCCGTGTGTCATGCAGCTGCAAGGGCGCCAGCTGAACGACTACACCAAGCGCAAGGTGCTGCTGCCATTGGACCCGATGATCGAGTCCGGCGCGATCAAGGTCGACGACATCCCGAAGGAGATCGTCGACACCGGCCGCGGCCCCGACGGCAAGCTCTACTTCCTGCCGTACGGCGCGGCGTACGACGCGGTCGGTGTGAATCAGACCCTGGCCGATCAGGCAGGTGTCGGGCTGCCACCCGACGGCTACGACTGGACGCAGTACACGGAGTGGATGACGAAGGCGTCGGCGAAGCTGCCGAAGGGGACGTTCGCGGCCGGCTCGCGTGGTGGACTGCCGAACTTCTTCATCGCCTACCAACTGGCCAACGGCAAGCAGTTGTTCACCGACGACGGCAAGCTCGGCTTCACCAAGGAGTCGCTGATCGAGTACTGGAACATGTGGGAGAAGCTCCGCACGGCCGGTACGACGATGGGCGCGGATGCCCAGGCGGATGAGCCGGAAGGCGCCGAGCAGGGCTTCATTGCCCAGGGCAAGCTGCTCACCGACAGCATTCCCGGCAACGCACTGACGCCCGCGTCCGCGACTCTGGCCAGCAAGCCCGGCGGGCAGAAGCTGACCACGTTGCCGATGCCGTCCGGCCCGTCCGGCGGCGGGAACGCGATGTTCACCTCCGGCTTCGCGATTCCGACGAACTGCGACAACATTCCGACCGCGGCGGCGTTCATCGACTTCTTCACCAACAACCCTGAGGCCGGTGCGGTCTTCAAGTCCGACAACGGCGCCGCGACGAACCAGAAGGTCCTGCAGGCCCAGGTCGACGACCCGAAGCTGGCGCCGCTGAAGAAGCACGAGCTGGAGCTGTACCAGCAGATCGTGGCGAAGAAGCCTCCGACGATCCTCTACCCGCCGGGCTACCAGGCGACGTTCGAGTCGGCGTTCACCCGCGCGTACGAGGAGATTGCCTTCGGCAAGAAGTCCGTGCAGCAGGCGGCCGACTCGTTCTTCACCGAGGCGAATGCGGGGCTGGGCGGCTGATGACCGACACGACGGGGGACGGTGCCGGCGCGCTGGAAGGCTTGCGGGTGCTGGACCTCACCCAGGTGATGGCCGGACCGTTCTGCACGATGCTACTGGCGGATCTCGGCGCGGACGTGATCAAGATCGAGAACCCCCGGACCGGCGACCAGACCAGGCGGTCGTGGGGTTACCCCGTCCACGGCGAGGACAGTCGTGCGTTCCTGGCCTTGAACCGGAACAAACGGAGCGTGTGCCTGGACCTGAAGGAGCCGGACGACCTGGCGGCGTTCCGCCGGCTGGTGGAGTCGGCCGACGTGGTCGTGGAGAACTTCCGTCCCGGCGTGACGCGCCGGCTCGGCGTGGACTACGACACGCTGGCCGCGATCAACCCGCGGTTGATCTACGCCAGCGTCTCCGGCTTCGGCCAGACAGGCCCGTACGCCGATCGGCCCGGGTACGACCTGATCGCACAGGCGATGTCCGGTGTCATGAGCATCACCGGTACGTCGGACGGCACTCCGGTCAAGTGCGGTCTGCCGGTTGGTGACCTCGGCGCCGGAATGTTCTGCGCGCTCGGCATCGTGGCCGCCGTCCATGCCCGGGCGAGGACGGGGGAGGGACAGTACGTCGAGACGTCGCTCTTCGAGGCCGCATTGGCCATGTCCGTCTGGGAGTCAACGGAGTACTGGGCCACCGGACAGATCCCACAGCCGCTGGGCTCGGCGAACCGCATGTCGGCGCCGTACCAAGCACTGCGGACGAAGGATGGGTACGTGACGCTGGGCGCGAACAACGAGCGCCTCTGGCAACGACTGTGCGCAGCTCTGGAAGCGACCGATCTCGAGGTGGACCCACGCTTCGTCACCAACACCGATCGGATGGCGCACCGCGACGAACTGGCCGCGGAGCTCGAAGACCGGCTGGCCTCCGGAACGACGGACGAATGGGTGACGCTGCTGCTCGACGCCGGCGTACCCGCCGGACCGATTCGCGACTATCGGCAGGTGCTGGACGAGGATCCCCACGTCAAGGCCCGTGGCATGGTGCAGGAGGTCGACCACCCCGTCGAGGGACGGGTCCGGGTCCTCGGGTCACCGGTCCGGATGAGCGGGACGCCGGCGCGGATCCGGCGGCATCCACCCTTGCTCGGCGAGCACACGGAGGAGGTCCTCGGCGAATGAGTTCGCTGGAGGTCGAACGCGACGGCGCGATCCTGCGGCTGACGCTGTCGAACCCGGGCCGCCGCAACGCGATCACCTGGCCGATGTACGACGCCCTGGAGCAGGTCGAGTCGACCGTCGACGGCGACCGCGACATCCGGGTGGTCGTACTGCGGGGCGCCGGGGGCGAGGCGTTCGCCGCCGGAACGGACATCCGGCAGTTCACCGACTTCACCACCGGCGAGCAGGGGGTCGAGTACGAGCACCGCGTCGGTCGCGTGCTCGGGTCACTCCTGCGGATCCGAGTCCCGGTCGTCGCGGTGGTCGAAGGTCCTGCGGTCGGGGCCGGGCTCGCACTGGCCGCATGCAGTGATCTCGTGGTCGCCACACCGGACGCCATGTTCGGCGCACCGGTCGCCCGGACGCTCGGCAACACGCTGCCACCGCCGGTCCTGGCGCGGCTGTTCCAGCGGCTCGGTGCCGGCCGGACGATGGCGATGGTGCTCACCGCTCGGTTGCTCTCGGCAACGGAGGTGGACGGCTTCGTCACGGAGGTGATCGAGCGCGAGCAGCTGACGGCCCGGGTCGAGGAGCTGTTGGAGCGGATCTGCTCCAACGCTCCGCTCACACTGGCGGCACTGAAGGAGGTCGAGCGGCGGGTCCTTCGTGACGGCGCGGCAGCGGAGGCCGACGACGTACTGGCGGCCGTGTATGCGAGCCGAGACTTCCAGGCTGGTGTGGCCGGCTTCCTCAGCCACGAACGCGTCGAGTGGGAGGGACGATGACGGTCATTGACGCGCACCACCACTTCTGGCGAGTGGCGGCGCAGAACCAGCCCTGGCGCGACGACAGGCACGACGCCATCGCGCGCGACTACACACCCGACGATCTCGCCACCGAGCTCGCCGTCGCCGGAGTCGACCAGACGGTCCTGATCCAGTCGGTCGACGAGTCTGCCGAGAACGACCGGCTGGTGCGTTACGCGGCCGAGGCGCCGTACGTCGGAGCGGTCGTCGGGTGGCTGCCGCTGTCGGATCCGGTCGCGGCTCGCGAGGAGTGGAAGCGCAGCGGCGATGTCTTCCACGGCGTGCGATGTCTGGTCGGCCGGGATCCCCTGGACTGGCTGAGCCGGCCGGCGGCGGTCGAGTTGTTCACGGATCTGGCGGCGGCTGGAGTGAGCTGGGACGTCGTACCGGTGACCGCCGAGCAGACCGCCGCGGTGATAGGTCTCGCCGAGGCCGTGCCGGACTTGCGGATCGTTGTCGACCATCTCGGCAGGCCGCCGATCGACAGCGGCGGGTGGGAGCCGTGGGCGACCCAACTCGCTCAACTCGCCGCCTCACCGCGGGTGGCGCTGAAGGTGTCGCTCGGCATCGACCTGCTCACTGCCTTGCCCACATGGCCGGACGAGGTCGATCGCTATGTCGCCTGGGCGGTCGAGTGCTTCGGTGCCGATCGGCTGATGCTCGCCAGCAACTGGCCGGTGGTCGTACTGCGGGCGTCGTACCAGGAGGCGTGGTCCGCGCTCCGCGCGACTGTCGAACGCTGCGTCTCAACCCCCGACGAACTCGCGGCCGTGCTCGGAGGTACGGCCGCTCACAACTACCGAACGAAAGGTCAGCCCTGATGACAGAGACTGCCAAGCCGAACGACCTGTCCAGCCTCTACAAGCATCTGCGGGTGGTGGATGTCGCCGACGCACTCGACGGCATCGGGTACTTCGACATCGGGCTGATGTCGCCCGAGGTCCGGCCGCTATGGCTCGGGATGAAGTTCTGGGGCCGCGCCGCGACCATCCGCGCGGTGCCGTCCAACCGGCCGATGTGGAAGCTGGACAGCACCCAGGACATCGTCGAGGCGCACCGGATCTGGTTCGAGGAGACCGGCAATGTCAGACTGCCCGGCGACCTGGAGCCCGGGCACGTCGTGGTGATGGACGCCGGCGGCGGCAAGGAGGTCGGCTTCTGGGGTTCGGAGAACGGGATGGGCGCGGTGAAGTCCGGTGCGGCCGGGATCGTCACCGACGGGTACTGCCGGGACACCGCGGAGATCGTTGCCCAGCGCACCCCGATCTGTTCGCGGGCTCGAGGTCGCACGATCATCCCCGGCCGGATCAAGGTGGTGGAGACGCAGACCACCGTCGCCTGTGGTGGCACGCAGGTGAGCCCCGGCGACATGGTCGGCTGCGACGACGACGGCGTCATCGTGGTCCCGGCCGAGGTCGCCGACGAGGTCGCGGTCCACGCCCGCGCGATCCTGCTTGCGGACATGCGGGCCCGGCGCAAGCACTACGAGGCCCTCGGCATCAAGCCGGACACCTCCGTCGACTACGAGGCAGTCGAGGCGTACTACGCCGGCGTCTGACCGACTGTCGGTGGCGGCGGTTAGGGTCGCGGACCATGATCGAGACTTCGTACAACACCGTCGCCGCCGACTACCACCGACTCCTGAAGGACATCCTGCTGGAGCAGCCGTCCGAGCGGCCCGCTCTGGACCGGTTCGCCGAGCTGGTCGGGGACGGGCCGGTCGGCGACCTCGGGTGTGGCACGGGGCGGATCACGACGTACCTCGCCTCGCTCGGACTGGATGTGTTCGGCATCGACCTGTCGCCGGGGATGGTCGGGGTCGCCCGCCAGGAGTATCCCGATCTGCGGTTCGAGGTCGGGAGCCTGTTCGACCTCGACCTGAAGGACGACGAGTTGGCCGGCGCTCTCGCGTGGTACTCACTGGTCCACACGCCGCGCGAGGATCTCCCGGCCGTGTTCGCGGAGATCTTCCGGGTCATGCGGCCGGACGGCTACCTGATCCATGGCTTCAAGGTCGGCGGTGGGAGCCGGCACCTTTCCCACGCCTACGGTCATGACGTCGATCTGGAGGTCTACACGTTCGATCCTGCCGATGTGTCCGCCCTGCTGGCCGACGCCGGGTTCGCCGAGGTCGTGACGATGCCGCGCCCGCAGATCCCGGGCGAGAAGGACCCGCAGGCGGCGGTGATCGTTCGCAAGCCGGAGTGATCAGCCCTTGACCGCGCCTGATGTCAGGCCGGCGACGATTTGGCGGTTGAAGAAGAGGAACATGATCAGGGGCGGGATCGTGATGAGCAGGATGTCCATGAACAGGAGGTTGTACTGGGTGCTGAACTGGCCGGAGAAGTTGTAGAGGGTCAGCTGGACGGTCGCGTTCTTGTCGCCGGGCAGGAAGTACAGCGGGTTCACGAAGTCGTTGAACACGTTGACCGACTGGACCACGACGACGGTGATGATGACGGATCTGAGCAGCGGGAAGATGACCCCGAAGAACAATCGCAACGGCCCGGCCCCGTCGATGATCGCCGCCTCGTCGAGCTCGCGGGGAATGGTCGCGACGAACGCCCGGAACAACAGGATGCAGAACGACAACCCGAACGCGATCTCGATCAGGATCAAACCTGGCATGGTCTTGAACAGCCCGATCTTCTGCAGCACCCAGATCGTCGGCACGACGGCCGGCGGGATGATCAGCCCGGACAGCACCAGGAAGTTGATGAAGCCGTTCCACTTGCTCTTGCGGCGCTGCAGCACGAACCCGGCCATCGCCGCCAGCACCACCATCCCGGCGACGCTGGCCACGGTCAGGATCGTGCTGTTGATGAACGCGATCACCAGCATGTAGTCGCGGGCCTTGACCACGTCGACGAAGTTCTGCACGAAGTGGAACTGGTGCGGCCAGGCGAAGTCCAGGTCCGCGGATTGCTGCCGGTCCTTCACCGCGGTCAGCACGATGAACGCGAACGGGATGATGAAGACGACGATCGAGGACACGATCGCGACCGCGCTGAGCAGGTAGCTGCGGCCCGGTCGGTGGTTGACGAGTTCGGCGGTGCTCACATGTCCACCTCCTTCCGGTTCAGGAACCACGACAGCGGCAGGATGATCGCGGTGACGACCAGGAACAGGATCACGTTGCCGGCCGTGGACAGACCGTAGAACCCGGCCTGGTACTGCTTGTAGATCACCGACGAGATCACGTCCGAGGTGAATCCGGGTCCACCACGCGTCATCGCCCAGATCAGCTCGAACGACCGCAGGCCGCCGATCAGCGACAGGATGATCACGGTGACGGTGGCCGGCTTGCACAGTGGCAGCACGATCCGGCGGAACGACTCCCACGACCCGGCGCCGTCCACCCGGGCGGCCTCCATGTACTCCCGAGGGATCGACACGATCCCGGCGATGTAGATCAGGGTCGCCAGCCCGACGCCCTTCCACACATCGACGGCGGCGATCGACATCAGCGCCCACTTCGGGTCGGTCAGCCACCCGGGTCCCTGGATGCCGAGCACGCCCAGGGCCCCGTTGATGATGCCGCGCTCGGGGTTCATCAGCACCTGGAAGAGCAGGCCGACGCCGACCGTACTGACCAGCACCGGGAAGAAGACGACCGAGCGCAGGTACCCGCGGCCGATGATCTGCGAGGTCAGCAGGACGGCGAGCAGCAGGCCGAGCACGACCTTCGAACCCGACGTCACTACGGCGTAGATCAACGTGTTGGTGAAGCCCTTGACCAGGGCCGGTTCCTGGAAGAACGTGATGAAGTTCTCCAGCCCGATGAACTTGGACTCGAACAGGCTCCACCGGGTCAGGCTGTAGTAGAACGAGGCGAACGTCGGAACGAGAAACAGGACGGTGTAGATCACCGCGGTCGGCAGGTAGAACCACAACGAGTACGGCTTGTAGACCTTCCCCCCGGCCGCCGGAGCGGCCGGGGTCGCGTCGCTACGCGAGCGCGGGCGAATCGAAGTGATGGCCACAGACCTTCACCAACCAGCCAGTCCGAGCTGCTGGGCCTGCTTCTTGACGTCCTCGTCGTACCGGGCGGCGCCGTCCTTCGCCTTCCGGATGCCGGAGCCCACCTCGACGGTGATCTGCTCCAGCGACGGGCCCTTCACCGGCGACAGGAACTCCAGCGCCAGGCTCGACGAACCCTCCTTGTCGAGGTACGGCTGCATGTCCTTGATCGACTGCGGTACGCCGTCTCCCAGCGTGCAGCCCTTGACCGCGTACGGGCCGGTCGGTGCGCCGGCCGTGTTCTGCGACGCGCAACCGTCCGGGCTGGCGACGAACGCCTGGAACTTCTTCGCCGCGTCCAGCTTGTCGCCCTCGGTGGTCTTCGGGATGTAGAGACCGCCCGGGGTCCACAGGGTCAGGCCGTTCTTGCTCGCGTCGTCACCAGGCAGCGCGAACAGGCCGACGGTCTTGGCCGCGTCGGGGTAGGTGGCGACCATGTTCGCGACCACACCGGACAGGATCGGGTAGTGCGCACCCTTGCCGGTGGCAAGCATCTTGAGACCGTCCGGGAGCTTGGCCGAGGCGAAGTCCTTGTTCTCGTACCCGGCGTCGTGGACGGCCTCGGTGTGCTCGAATCCCTTCAGCGCGGCCGGCGACGTCGCGTACTTCGCCTGGTTCTTCGTGTACTTGTCCGCGAAGTCCGGCTCGGCCGAGGACACGTTGTGGAAGTCGCCCAGCACGAACAGCTGTGAGGTCCAGGTCTCGCCGTAGGTCTGGATCACCGGCGCGACTCCGCCACCGGAGGCCTTGATCTTGGCGTTGTTGGCCATGAACTCGGCCCAGGTCTTCGGAATCTTCAGCCCGAGCTTGGTGTAGACCGGGATGCTGTAGAGGACCGCACCGCCCTGGAACCCGCCGACAGGTGCCCCGTACACCTGGTTGTCGGCGGTCACGGTCTTCTTGAAGTTCTCGTCGAGGTCGGCGACCCACGGCTCGTCGTTGACCGACAGCAGGTTCTTCTGCGGTGCGATCGCGTTGAACAGCGACCCGGTGTTGTAGTTGAAGATGTCGACCATGTCACCGGTGGACAGCCGGGTCTTGATGATGTTGTCGCCTTCGGTGCCACCCGGTCGGGTCTCCACCTTCACGGTGATGGTCGGGTTCTTCGCGTGGAAGTCCTTGGCGAGCTGCTCGGCTTCCTTCACGTCCTGATCCTGGTTGGTGGTCAGGTACGTGATCTCGACCGAAGCACCACCACCGGCGTCGTCACTGGAACCGAGACTGCCCGCGCTGCACGCGGTCAGTGCGAGTGAGCAGGCCGCAAGGACGGCCAGTCCTCTCGTGCCTGGGCGGAACGTCATCATGACCTCCAAGGGATGTTTCATCAGGGCATCTGCAGCGGGGCGGAGTCGTCCAGGTGGTTGGTCAGTTGTTGTCGAGAAGGGCTTCGAGCCTGGCCTGAAGAGCTTCGGCGCTGGGGGAGAAGCCACGGGGGCTGATGGCTTCGACCAACTGGTCCGCGGGGTGGTCGAGGTACCGCTCCAGCCGGCCGGCCAGGTCGGCGTCGTCGGCGACGACCTCGGTCTCCTGTGCCGCCGCGGAGATCTCGTCCCAGCTCGGCTCGTGGTCCATCAGTTGCCGGATGCTCGCATCCGCGGGCAGTGCCGGGGTCGCGGCGTACGTGTCGTCACCGGTCCATTCGTGCGTCCCGTGGCCGACCTCGACCTGCTCGTCCGCACCGGGTACGGCGACCTGCGCGCGGGCGCCGACCGGGACGGTCACCGTCAGCGTGATCCGGCCGTCGGCGCGCGTCCACGAGACCGCCGCCTCGCCGTACGGGGTGAGGTGCTTGGCGGAGACGCTCGTGAGGTGCGAGGAGAACAGCGGGCGTACCACGATCGTCCGGTACCCCGGATCGCCCGGTGCAAGACCTGCGACCCGCCGGTGCATCCAGTCGGCGACCGCACCGAGAGCGTAGTGGTTGAACGACGTCATCTGGCCGGGGTTGATGCTGCCGTCGGGCAACATGCTGTCCCAGCGTTCCCAGACCGTCGTGGCTCCCATCGTCACTGCGTACAGCCAAGAGGGGCAGCCTGTCTGTAGCAGGAGGCGGTACGCGAGGTCGGGATGTCCGGAATCGGCCAGCGCGTCGGCCATCAGCGGCGTACCGACGAATCCGGTGCTGATCCGGAAGCCCGATGTCCGGACGAGGTCGGCGAGACGTTCGCCGGCACGTTGACGTTGTGCGTCGGTGGGCAGCAGCGCCCACTGCAGGGCGAGCGCGTACGTCGTTGCCGCGTCACTCAGCACGCGACCGCCGTCGGTGGCGTACTCCGCTGCGAACGACTGCCGGACCCGCGCGGCCAGATCGGCGTACTCGCCGGCCAGCTCCGGGTCGCCGACGACCTCCGCGGCCTTGGCGACGACCTCGGCTGAGCGGGCCAGGTGTGCGGTCGCGATGACGTCGGGGTCGGCCTTCGCCCGGAAAGGGTTCTCCGGCGGCGCGGTCGGGTCGAGCCAGTCGCCGAACTGGAAGCCACCGGACCAGAGCAGGTCGCTGCCGGCCAGGTTCGCCATCTTGTCGACCCACGCACGCATGCTCGGCAACTGGCGGGCGAGCAGACCCGCGTCGCCGGTGCGCTCGTAGATCACCCACGGCACGATCGTTGCCGCGTCACCCCATGCGGCCGTGGCCGGACCGTTGTGCTTGAGCACGTCCGGGATCACGAACGGCACCGAGCCGTCCTTCTGCTGCTCGGCGGCCAGGTCGGCCAGCCAGTTGGTGAGGAAGCCGGCGGTGTCGAACAGGAAGCTCGCGGTGGGCGAGAAGACCTGGATGTCTCCGGTCCAGCCGAGCCGCTCGTCGCGTTGCGGGCAGTCGGTCGGTACGTCGACGAAGTTGCCGCGCATGCCCCAGACGACGTTCTCGTGGAAGCGGTTGAGCAGGTCGTGCGACGAGTCGAACCAACCGGTGCGGCGCAGGTCCGATCCCACGACGACTGCTTCGAGGTCGTCGAGCCGCAGTTCGCTGACGCCGGTGATCTCGGCGTACCGGAAGCCGTGGAAGGTCAGCGGCGAGTCCAGCGTGACCTCGTCGGGCCCGGCCAGGACGTAGGAGTCGGTGGCCTTGGCGGTCCGCAGTGGGCGTACGCCGAGCTCGCCGTTCTCGAGCACCTCGGCGTGGCGCAGGACGATCTCGTCGCCGGCCGCGCCGCCGCGGACTTTCAGGCGGATCCGGCCGACCACGTTCTGGCCGAAGTCGACCAGCGTCTTGCCCGTCGGCGAGCTCGTGATCTCGACTGCGGGCACGATCTCGGTGATGCGGACCGGCGGGCCGTCGGGTGCGACCAAGAGGTTGAGGTCGGCGTCGAGTACGTCGACCGCGGTGGCGTCGCCCGGTGTCCGGCGGAGGTCCGTGCGCTGGCCGTCGTACAGGTCGTCGGCGACGACGGCGCTCTCGCGTGCGGTCCAGGAGTCGTCGCTGCCGAAGGTGTGGACCTGTCCGTCCTCGGTCGTGACCTCGAGCTGGGCGAGTACGGCGAGACGATCGCCGTACAAGGAGTTCTTGCCGTGGAAGCCGAGCCTGCCGCGGTACCAGCCGTTGCCGACCAGGAACTCGAGCCGGTTCTCGCCGGACCGCACCAGGCCGGTCACGTCGTACGTCTGGTAGCGGAGCCGCTGCTGGTACGCCGTCCAGCCCGGGGCCAGCTCCTCGTCGCCGACACGTTCGCCGTTGAGCTCCGGCAGGTAGATGCCCTGCGCGGTGGCGTAGAGGCGGGCCTTGACGATGCCGTCGGGCAGTTCGGCGACGCCGCTCAGCAGGGGAGCGGGGGAGCCATAGCTGTTGCCTCGCGGGCTGACGAAGCGTGCACTCCAGTCGGCCGATGTGAGCAGACCGGCCTCGACTGTCGCGGGCTGGCTCCAGTCACTCCACTCGTCGTTGCCACGCACTCGCACCCGGACCTGCGCCGACTGCCGCGACGCGAGTGGGTCACCGGGCCAGGGGACAAGGACCTGGTCGGGGGACTGGACCGTGTACACCTGCGCCGAGCCGGTGGTGATCTCCACCTCGTACGCCGTCTGCGCGTACTCGGCGTCCGCGGTGGGGATCTGCCACGACAGCCGTGGGGTCGCGGTACCGATGCCCACCACGGGTCCGGCGTCGGTGCGGTGTTCGAAGCGGAGGAAGGCGGGTGCGGCGAGGTTCGACATAAGACTCCAACCGGCGAGTGAAACGATTCATTGGGTGCTGTGGCGAAACGACTCGATGCGTTACGGATTGATGGCGGAGAGGTTTCGCCTGTCCCCCGATCCTGCGACCGATCGCCGCCGGGGGCTAGCCCGGAGTGCACTCGCGCTAGCACAAAATGCACCTTGGCCCGTATCGTGAGGCATGGCCGACGAGCCAGTGAGGACCAAAGGGACGCTGCTGCACTTCGTCGAAGGGACGATCGTGCACGCGGGTCCGCATGTGCACGAGGACTGCCATCCACTGCACACGCACAGCTTCTTCGAGCTCGCGTTGGTGACGGGCGGTGAAGGGGTCCACCACAGCCAGGCCGGGCGTCAGGACCTGCGCGTCGGCGACGTGGTGGTGCTGCGACCCGGCGTGTGGCACGAGTACGAGCAATGCCGTTCGCTCGAGGTCTACAACTGCTGCTTCTCGGCCGACCTGGTCCAGCGCGAACTGGCCTGGACGCGCGAGGATCCCTTGCTGGGTTATCTGTTGTGGACTGGACCTTTCTCTGCCCAGCGGCGTGGAGTGCTCAGCACGCACCTCGACGACGAGACCCTCACCGAGGCGCTCGGACATCTGGACGGACTGCGACAGCTACGCAATCAGTCCATGCGCCGGCATCGCGGTGATCTGATCGGCTGGCTGTCGTTGTACCTGAGTTGTGTCGCGCGGACCGTCGGCGAACGCGACGAACTCGGTCGCCAGACGCATCCCGCCGTACTGGCCGCGATGCGGATGATGGAGGCGGACCCGGCGCGGCCGTGGACGCTGACCGATCTGGCGCAGGAGTTGCACCTCGCGCCCGGGTATCTGGTGCGGTTGTTCAAGTCGGCGACCGGGATGCCGCCGATGGCCTACCTGTCCCGGCACCGGGTCGAGCTGGCCGCCGTTCAGCTGCTGCACACGGACCTGCCGATCGCCCGGATCGGGGAGGCCGTCGGGTGGCCTGACCAGAACTACTTCGCCCGGCGTTTCAAGTCCCATTACGGCCTCAGCGCAAGCACGTATCGGCAACGTTTCAATTCGCCGAAGCTCACGCATTCCTTGCGCTGATCAGGAGTTCGAGGCCGTCGAGGATGCGGTCGAGACCGAAGGCGAGTCCCTGGTTCTCCTGACCGCTCGGGGTCCGTAGAGCGGCAGCGAGGCTCGGGAACCGGTCCGCCTCGGCGGCGAGGATCCCGGCGAAGGACGCGGTGAAGGCCTCTTCGGTGAGACCTTGCCGGCCGCCGGGCATGGTGGCGGTCTGCAGCGCGATCGTGCGGACGTGGCCGGACAGGACCAGGATCGAGTCGAGTTGCTCGGTGCCGTTCAGGCCGGAGCCGGTCAGGGCCCGCACACCTCGATCGAGCCAGGCGGCCTCGTTCGGCCCGACGGGGCGGCGTCCGACGGTGGACAGCAGTAGCCACGGGTGGCGGTTGAAGCCCTCGAACAGATCCATCGCCCACGCGAGCAACGCCTCGCGCCAGGACAGCCCAGGATGTTCCGGCGGCTCGCCGATGGCCAGGTCGCTCATCACCGCGACCAGCTCGGCCTTACCGGGCACGTAGCGGTAGAGCGCCATCTTGGTGACCGGCAGATCGTCGGCCACGCGCTGCATCGAGACCGCATCGAGGCCCTCGGTGTCCGCGATCCGGATCGCCGCCTCTGCAATGCCGGTCAGTGTCATCGCCGGTTTCGGCCCGCGGCTCGGCGGCTGCTGCCGCCCCCAGAGGAGTTCCGTCATCGCCGTCCTTCCCAGATCACTTGAACTGTGTCTACCATACACTTTACTGTGTCCGACAGACACAGTTAACGATGATGGAGGCAGACAGATGAAGGTTCTGGTGTCGGGTGCGAGCGTTGCGGGCCCGTCGGTGGCGCTCTGGTTGGGCCGGTCCGGTCACGCTGTGACCGTGGTCGAGGTCGCGCCGGCGCTGCGGCAGGGCGGGTACGCCGTGGACTTCCGTGGCGAGGTGAACAAGGTCGTCCTCGACAAGATGGGCGTGCTGCCAGATCTGCGGGCGCTGCAGACGGGCGGTACCGCGATGCGGTTCGTCGACGAGGACGGCCGGCAGTTGATGCGGATGCCGGAGGAGTTCGCCGGCGGCGAGCTCGAGGTGCTGCGGGCCGATCTGTCCCGAGTGTTCTACGAGCACAGCCGCGGGCAGGCGTCGTACCGGTTCGGTGACTCGATCGCGAGCCTGCGCGAGCATTCGGGCGGAGTCGATGTGCGGTTCGAGAGTGGGTTGGAGGAGACGTACGACCTGGTCATCGGGGCGGACGGCATGCACTCGGTCGTACGGCGGCTCGCGTTCGCGCCGGAGCAGGTGACCGAGCGGCATCTCGGCTACTACGTTGCCGGGTGGGAAGCGCCGAACACGGTCGGGATCAGCGGTGACGCGCTGCAGTACAACGTGCCGGGGAAGCTGGCGAGCGTCGGTGCGGACCGGCGTGACCCGGCGCTGGTGCAGACGCTGTTCGTCTTCAAGTCACCGCGGCTCAGCTACGACCGGCGCAATCCGGACGAGCAGAAGGCCATCGTTCGTGAGCACTTCGAGGACGTCGGCTGGCACGTGCCGTGGCTTCTGGACGCGTTGCCCGCGGCAACCGAGTTGTACTTCGACTCGATCAGCCGGGTGCACGTGGATCGCTGGTCGACCGGCCGGGTGGTGCTGCTCGGCGACGCCGGGTACGGCGCGACGTTCGGTGCGCTGGGCACGAGTACGGCGGTGATCGGCGCGTATGTGCTGGCGGGGGAGTTGGCGGAGTCCCGCGGCGATTACCGGGCGGCGTTCTCGCGCTACGAAGCGCGACTGCGGAAGGCGGTGCAGACCACGCAGGACGGCAGCCGGACCGGTCAGTTCCTTGCCCCGGCGACGCAGTTCGGGATCACCGCACGGAACCGGATTCTGAACACGAAGTTCTTCATGAACCAGATGCTCAGGATGGCCCAGAAATTCAGCAACCTGATCGAACTGCCGGCCTACCCGATGCTCGATCAGGGGAGCAGCGGGAGCCTCGCCAGCAACCTCTCCCAGGAGTCCGGGAACCAGCCAGGCACGCCGAGCACGGCCAGGTAGAGCCAGATCGCGATCAGCACGCAGATGAACAGCGCGACGGTGCCGAGCGTCTTCAGCCAGGCAGGCTGCTTGCCGGTCCAGGCGGTGAGCGCCGTGACCCAGTCCTTGACCTTGTAGAGCAGGCGCTGGGCCCACTCGAACTCGCTCGAGAGTACGGCGAGACCCGCGATGAACAAGGGGATCCCGCCCGGTCCCGGCAACCACCCGGTCAGCGGCGCGGCAATGAGCAGCAACCCGCCGACCACGCCCACGCCGATCCGGTAGACGAGATGCTTCGTCGGGTTCGCCCGGATGCGCCGCCGCCACTCCCACCGGTCGTCGTCAGCGTCCAGCGTGATGTTGTGATCAGTGCGGTCGGGAGTCTTCTGCTCGGCCACACGCCCAGCGTACGTGTTCGCCAAGCTCAAGCCTGGTCACGCACTGGCCGGTTTGCCGAATTCCCAGTGCCAGGGTTCCTCGCGGGAGCCGCCCTGCTCGGCCCAGGACGGGTGCACCCAGCCGTACGTCGCGGCGTGGTTCTTCATCCACTGGTACTGCTTCGTGCCGAACCGGTCGATGCCGCCGCACAGGTCGACCGCGACGCCCCAGCCGTGGTTCGACGTACCGGGGAGGGCGGCCAGCGACGGCTTGCGGGCGTACAGGTCGACCTGGGATGTATAGGAGCGGTACGAGTCGGTGATGCACAGCGTCCTGCCGAACTGGGCGCGGTAGGCGGCGGCAAGTTGCGCGTACGCCGCTGCCGCGTCGCAGCGGAGCTTGTGGCCGGAGCCGAGGCCGCACAGCTTGCTGGACGGGATCATGCCGTTGCTGAAGCCGCCCCATCCGACGCTCGCCGACCCGGTGGCCAGGAACGGCATCGGGTTGACGGGGTCGCCGCCGAGCCGGACCTCGAAGTGCAGGTGCGGTCCGGTGGAGTTGCCTTCGGTGCCGACCGCGCCGATCCGCTGCCCGGCCTTGACCTGCGTCCCGTCGGCGACGTCGATCGCGCTCAGGTGCGCGTAGAGGGTCTCGAGGCCGTTGCCGTGGTCGATCCGGACCAGATTGCCGGCCCAGGCCGGGTGCTCGACCCGGACGACACCGGACGTCGCCGCACGGACCGGCGTACCGACGGCGGCCGGGAAGTCCTGGCCGGTGTGGATGCCGGTCTCCCACATCGAGCCGGCCTGGCCGAACGGCGTACCGATCTCATAGGTGCCGTCCGCGAGCGGCCAGGTCCAGGCGCCGGTGCCGATGTCGTACGACGTCGCGGTGTTGCCGCAGCGGAAAGCGTACGAATCGGAGGTCGGGGTCGGGGCCACCTGCGGCTTCGCGGGCTTGCCCAGGGTCGGGCGCAGCGCGGAGTACAGGTTGTCCGGGACGGTGGTGACGACGACCGAGCCCTTGGCCTCGTCGGCGGCGATCATCTCGCCGTTGTCGAGGGCGACGCCGATGTGGACGAGGCCGAGCGACTTGCTGCCCATGACGAGCAGATCGCCGGGCTGGACCTGGGTCTTGGGCACCGCCTGGTAGTTCGGGTAGACCTTGCCGACCAGGTTGGGGAGTTTCGTGTAGGGCTGCCACGCGACCCGGGCCGCGCCGAGGCAGCCGTACTTGGCCGGGCCGGTCGCGCCGACGCCGTACGGCTTGCCGAGCAGGCTGAAGGCCTGGTTGACGGCGCGGATCGTCTCGGCCGGCAACACCCGGATCGTCCGTCCGCCGGTGACGGTCGACGCCGCTCCGGGCACGGGCGCACCGGCCGCGGTCAGCGGTTTCAGGCCGGCCGGGAGCTTGGCAGGGTTCTTGAGTACGGCGGCCGCCGGTGGCTTGATCTTGGCGGTGGTGAGCTCGGTCAGGTACGTCTTCCAGCGCGTGAGGGCCTGCTGGTTGCGGGCGAGCTGCAGCTGCCTGGAGAGCTCGGACGCACCGTCGAGGTCGGCGGCCTGGCCTTCCATCGCCGTTGCGGCGAACGTGGCCTTCTGCTGGACCTGCTGACTGAGCTCCTTGGCCTTGGCGGCCGCCTCGTTCGCGGCGGCTCGCTTGCCGGCGGCTTCGGACCGGGTCCGGCCGGCCTCGGACTCGGCGGCCGTCGCGGCCTTGTACTGCGCGACCTGGGTGCTGCCGAGCTGGGTGATCGCGGTCTGGCGGTCGGCGATCTCCTGCAGGTTCTCCGCGACCGGCGCGAGCGACCAGATCATCGACTCCGCACCCATCACGGTCGGGATTCCGAGCTGGTAGGCCTGTGCGGTCAGCAGGCCGAGCCGGCGGCGCTGCTCGTCGGCCCTGCCCTTCGACGCGGCCGCGGTGGTCTCGGCCTTCTTGGCGGCGGCCTCAGCGGTCTGTGCTGCCTTGAGAGCGTTGGTGTAGGCGATCGTCGCCTTGGCGAAGTCGGCCTGGACGGCGGCGGCCTCGGCCTGGAGCTCCTCCAGGGTCCGGTTGACGTCCGTCACCGACGCGGGTGGTGGTGGGGTGGGATCATCGGCGTACGCCGGCAGTGCGACCACTGCCAGCAGCGTGCCGAGTGCTGCCCATCGCAGCCCCCGACGGTTCCCCACAACCATCAGGCCCCCATTCATCTCGCCTCACGCGCGCGGAGGGAGACGGGCCCCCGCGCCAGGCCAGCGTAGGCGGCAAAAGCTCGTGGCGAAACCCTGGTCTACAGAACGTGACCATGAGGCGTGCCACAGCGCCCGCAGGTGGTGTCGGATCGATTGGAGTGACCGATTAAAGTTCACTTCATGGCCTCGCACTTTGACGTTGTTGTCCTCGGCGCAGGTCCGGGTGGGTATGTCGCGGCGATCCGCGCCGCCCAGCTCGGGCTCAAAACCGCCATCATCGAGAAGAAGTACTGGGGCGGTGTCTGCCTGAACGTGGGCTGTATCCCGTCCAAGGCGCTGCTGCGCAACGCCGAGCTGGCGCACATCTTCCGGGCGGAGGCGAAGACCTTCGGCATCAGCGGCGAGGTGAGCTTCGACTTCCCGACCGCGGTGCAGCGCAGCCGCAAGGTCGCGGACGGCCGGGTCAAGGGCGTCCACTTCCTGATGAAGAAGAACAACATCACCGAGCTCGACGGCTGGGGCTCGTTCACCGACGCCAACACCCTCGACGTGACGCTGAACGACGGCTCGTCGGAGACGGTCACCTTCGACAACTGCATCCTCGCCACCGGTGCGACCACCAAGCTGCTGCCTGGCACGCAGTTGAGCGAGCGCGTGGTGACCTACGAGGAGCAGATCCTCACCGAGGAGCTGCCGGGCTCGATCGTCATCGCCGGCGCGGGCGCGATCGGTGTCGAGTTCGCGTACGTGCTGGCGAACTACGGCGTGAAGGTGACGATCGTCGAGTTCCTGGACCGGATCGTGCCGCTCGAGGACCCCGAGGTGTCCAAGGAGCTGGCCCGGGCGTACAAGAAGCTCGGCGTCGACGTCCTCACCTCGACCCGGGTCGACTCGATCGACGAGTCCGGCGAGAAGGTCAAGATCACCGTCACCGGCAAGGACGGCACCCAGCAGACGCTGGAGGCCGACAAGGTGCTGCAGGCGATCGGCTTCCAGCCGCGCGTCGACGGCTACGGCCTGGACAAGATCGGAGTCGCGCTGACCGAGCGCGGCGCGATCAACATCGACGGCTTGTGCCGGACCAACGTGCCGAACATCTTCGCCATCGGCGACGTGACCGCGAAGCTGATGCTCGCGCACGCGGCCGAGGCGATGGGCGTGGTCGCGGCCGAGACCATCGCCGGGCACGAGACGATGGAGCTCGACTACGCGATGATCCCGCGGGCGACGTTCTGCCAGCCGCAGATCGCGAGCTTCGGTTACACCGAGGAGGAGGCCCGCAAGCTGGGCCACGACGTCAAGGTCGCGAAGTTCCCGTTCACCGCGAACGGCAAGGCACACGGCCTCGGCGACCCGACCGGTTTCGTCAAGGTGATCAGCGACGCCAAGTACGGCGAACTCCTCGGCGGCCACCTGATCGGCCCGGAGGTCACCGAGCTGCTGCCCGAGCTGACCCTGGCGCAGAAGTGGGACCTGACCACCAAGGAGCTGGCCCGCAACGTGCACGCTCACCCGACCCTGAGCGAGGCCCTGCAGGAAGTGTTCCACGGCCTCGAAGGCCACATGATCAACTTCTGATTCCGGCTTGCAGGCGAGCCCTCCGGACCAGGCGGTCCGGGGGGCTTCGTCGTTCGGGACCGAAGTCCTGAGGATCGAGGACTTTCGGCCGCAGTGCCGCAGCGGTGCCAGGTGATGGACTTCAGTGCCGGGATTCCTAGCTGAAGGCAGGCCGGATGACATCGTTTGACCTCAACGAGCCAGACAGCACCCACGAGCTGCACGCGGATGTGGAGACCTACCACCAGGGCGGCACGTGGTACACGCGGCGATGTGACAGCCCCGAGCCGTTCGCCTCCGGGGCGAGCCGGCTGCGGCTGATCGCGATCGGCGTCGAGGTCGCCCGCTGGAACGGACTCCGCCATGTCATCCGTGACTCCGACGGCACCGTCGCCGAGATCAACACCTACCTGACCGGCCCGTATCCGAGCCGCGCACCGACCGGGCAGCGCGTCCCTGGCTGAGGCATCTCAGCGGTCGGTGATGTCGCCGAGTACCGGCTTGACGTCGACGATGGGGGTGCCGTCGATGGCTTCGAGGTGATCGACGTGCAGGCGCAGGCCGTCGGTCGCCAGGATCGTCACGCGATGCAGGCCGAGCGGGTTCGGGCGGTCGGGGGAGCGGGTGCTGAAGACACCGGTCGCCGGACGGGACAGGTCACCGCGTGGATGAACGGTGAGAACGTCGCGTTCGGAGCGATGGAACCAGCTGATCAGGATCACCTCGTCGCCCGGAGCGAGGTCCTGAAGAGCGGCGCGGACAGACTCGTCGAACCCGACCCACGCGTCTGGTGCGCCTTCGTCGCCCTGACGGGGAGCCTCCGCGCGGGTTGCGAGTGACGACTCGACCCGTCCGATCGGCCGGAGGACGAGGTCGCCGCTCACAGCGGGAACCTGTAGACGGTCTGCAGCGGTTCGCCAGGCGTGTGGACATGGAGGGCGAGACCTGGGTGGGCGGTGGGGTCGACGACACCGCTGCCCGAGGTCGGGGGTTCGAACGGGAGCGGAACGGTCGAGCGAATGCCAGGAGCGCCGAGGACGGGGTGGCCGGCGAACGTCGTGACGATCGGGTTGTGCACGTGGCCGGTGAGGATCGCGGTGACGGTCTTGCCGGTCAGGACCGTCTCGAGGCCCTCGCGGTCGTGGAGCATCCACTGGTCCATGACCGGATGATGCAGCTCGAGCGGCGGGTGATGCATCGCCACGAACACCGGTCCGTCGAACGACTCCCGCAGTACGCCGTCCAGCCAGGAGAGCGAGTCGTTGGACAGCAGCCCGTGGTCCTCACCAGGCACCGTGCTGTCGACGAGGACGAACCGCGCCCCGGCCACCTCCCGGACCTGATGCACCGGATGCCCGTCGCCGGGTGAGTCGACGTATGACGCCAGGCCGGCGCGGAGCGGCGCGCTCACGTCGTGGTTGCCCGGCAGCATCAGCACCGGGATGTCAGTTGACAGCTCGGCCGCGACTTCGGCGTACTCGGACTCCAGGCCGTGGTCGGCCAGGTCGCCGGTGACGAGGATGACGTCGACCGGCCGGGTGAAGGCCTTCAGGTACGACGTGATCCGGCGGAGCCTGGATCGTGGCCCCTCCGAACCGTCGAGATGCGGGTCGCTCAGGTGTGCGATGACGATCATCCCCGCAGACTAACCACAGAACCCCGTCGGGAGATCACTGCACGGGACGAGACCGCTGCGTTCGAGGATCGGGCGTGCCTGCGGCGAGCGTACGTACTCCAGGAAGGTCGAGGTCAGCGACCCGGTCTCCGGCACCTTGTAGGTGTAGGCGTGCTCGACCTCCCAGAACTTGTACGCCCCGGCCGCGACCTTCGAGGAGTCCGGTACGACGTCGTCGACGGTCGCGATCGTGACGTCGGGGAACTTCCGGGCGCCGCCGAGCTCGGCGTAGCCCATCGCGCCGCCGATCTCGTTGACCCGGGTCAGCAGCTCCTCCGTCGTACCGACCTCGCAGCGGTGGTACTTCGCCGCCGCGGCGTCGTCGTCCTTGCGGCAGTCGTCGGACGTGATCCCGAGCTCTTGGTCGCCGCCGAGCACCTTCTCCCGGAACACCCGTCGCGACCCCGAGTCCGGGCCGACCCGGCTGACCATCCGGATCGGCAGATCCTTGCCGCCGACGTCCTTCCAGTTGGTGATCTGGCCGTTGTAGATCGCCCGCAGTTGCGCGGTGGTCAGCGACGTCACCGCGGCCGACCGGTTGATCACCACGGCGAACACGACCACCGCCATCGGTTCCCCGCGCAGCGTGGGCGCGTCCTCGGCCGGTCCGTCCGACATGGCGATCACCTTGCTCGCCGCGGTGCCGTCCTGCGCCCCCAGGTCGCTGAGGCTGCGCACACCGCTGCGGCTGCCGTTCGCCGCGATCGTGATGTCGGCCTGCGTGCAGTCGGTCACGTACGCACTGCGCAGCTCGGTCATGGTCGGTTCCACAGCGGTCGACCCGATCACCCGGAGCTGCCCCGACTCGCAGTTGTCCGGCGGCTGCAGGACGTCGACCAGGAAGAACGCGACTAGCGCGCCGACCAGCACCAGCGTGGTCGCGCCGAACATCAACGTACGGCGGCCCGGCCCGCGCGGCCGTGGTTCGTGGTAGACCCCGCCGCCGGTCGACCCACCGGCCAGGTAGCCGGAGTGGGCGACGTCGCGGCCCTTCCCGGACAGCACCAGCAGGAACTTGAAGTGGTCGCCGCGGTTGATCGCGATCCGGGGTACTACGAGCTTCTCGGTGTCGACGTAGTCGGCCGGGTTCATCCGGCTCTCCAGCATCTTGCCGAGCGAGTCCGGCTGCGACTCGACCACCTTCATCCGGACGATCTTGCGGTCCGGGAACACGAACGAGACCTTGTCCTGCATGTCGCGCGCGTCGATGTCGGTCCCGCCGGCGTTGTCCAGCCGCAGCAGCACGATGCTGGGATCCTGGACCACCGTCCCTTGGTGGACCACCTCGACGTCGACCATTTCCCTGGCGCGGTTCTGCTTCGGGTGCACCCCGATCTGCGCATCCACCTGGACCCGGTAGACGAGCCGTTTGCGGCGCAGCAGGTAGCGGTCGAGCAGCCAGACGATCGAGGTGCCGAACAGCGTCACGGCGGCAATGACGGTCTCGATGTTGATGCTGCCGAAACCAGAGAAATCGAACAATGTATCCCCACTTCTACGAGTTCCGCAGCGTAGTGGCCCGCGGTGAACGATTGCTTACCGCGCGGTGACACGCAGGCTCAGAGCTTGGCCGGTTCCGGCCCCTTCTGCGAGATTGTCCGCATGGCTGAACAGGTGGACGTGGTCGTTGTCGGACTGGGTGTGGGCGGCGAGGAGACCGCCGGGCGATTGGCACAGGCAGGGCTGCGCGTGGTCGGGATCGAGTCCCGGCTGGTCGGTGGCGAGTGCCCGTACTACGGCTGCATCCCGAGCAAGATGATGATCCGGGCCGCGAACCTGATCGCCGAGACCCGACGGGTCGACGGCATGGCCGGTACGGCGTCCGTCCAGCCGGACTGGGCGCCGGTGGCCAAGCGGATCCGCGCGGAGGCGACCGACAACTGGAACGACCAGGTCGCGGTGGACCGGCTGGTCAACAAGGGCGCGACGGTGCTGAAGGAGCGCGCCACGTTCACCGGCCGGAACACGGTCCGGGCCGGCGATCGCGAGTTCGAGGCGACCCGCGGCATCGTGATCGCGACCGGTACGATCCCGGCCGTCCCGCCGATCGACGGTCTGGCGGGTACGCCGTACTGGACGAACCGGGAGGCGATCGAGGCGGACACGCTGCCGGCCTCGATCGTGGTACTCGGTGGTGGCGCGATCGGGATGGAACTGGCCCAGGTGTTCGCCCGGTTCGGATCGCGGGTGAGCGTGATCGAAGGTGCCGCCGAGGTGCTGTCAATGGAGGAGCCGGAGTCCGGCGTACTGGCCCGCGAGGCGCTCGAGCGCGACGGCGTCACGTTCCACACCGGTCTGCACGCCAAGCAGGTCGGGTACGCCGGGAACACGTTCACCGTCACGCTGGACGACGGGTCCGCGGTCAGCGGCGAGAAGTTGCTGGTGGCAACGGGACGCCGGATCGCGACCGACGAGCTCGGCCTGGAGCAGCTCGGGCTCGACCCGAAGGCCCGCCGGATCGCCGTGGACGGCCACGTCCGGGCCGGCGAGAAGGTGTGGGCGATCGGCGACGTCACCGGTGTCGGCGTGTTCACCCACAACGCGATGTACCAGGCTGACATCGCTGTCCGCGACATCCTCGAGGAGCCCGACGCACCGACCGCGAGCTACCACGCGATGCCGCGGGTGACGTTCACCGATCCGGAGATCGGCGCGGTCGGGATGACCGAGAAGCAGGCCCGGGAGGCGGGGCTGGACGTGCGGACCGGGTCGACCCCGATTCCGGCGTCGACCCGCGGCTGGATCCACAAGGCCGGCAACGAGGGTTTCATCAAGGTGGTCGCCGACAACGAGCGTGGTGTCCTGGTCGGCGCGACCAGTGCGGGTCCGACGGGTGGCGAGGTCCTCAGTGCGCTGGCGGTCGCGGTGCATGCGGCGGTTCCTGTGCACTCTCTGCGACAGATGATTTACGCATACCCGACATTCCACCGGGCGATCGGCGAAGCACTGAAGGCTTTGTGAAATTGCTTGTTGCGATCCGGTCGCAACTAGCTCACCATTGTTCAGGTGCATGTTCCTGACGGCTTCTTCGACGCCCCGACGTCCGTCGCGACCGGTTTGATCGCGGCGGGCGCGGTCGGCTTCAGCCTGCAGCGGGCCAACCGCGAGATCCGCGAGACCGGGCCGGCGCTGGCCGGGCTGACCGCGGCGTTCGTGTTCGCGGTGCAGATGGTGAACTTCCCGGTCGGCGCGGGGACCAGCGGGCACCTGCTCGGTGGCGCGTTGGCCGCGGCGTTGGTCGGCCCGTGGTCCGCCGTACTGGTGATGTCGACGGTGCTGCTGGTTCAAGGGTTGCTGTTCGCGGATGGCGGGCTGACTGCCCTCGGTACGAACATCACATTGATGGGTCTGATCACGGTCCTCGTCGGCTACTTCCTGACGCGTGCGGTGCTGAAGGCGCTGCCGCGCCGGGTCGGCAGCGTCGTACCCGCGGCCACGCTCGGCGCGTTGGTGTCCGTCCCGGTCGCCGCGCTGGCCTTCACCGGGCTGTACGCGATCGGTGGCGCGGTCGACATCCCGCTCGGAAAGCTCGCCACCGCGATGGTCGGCTGGCACATTCTGGTCGGCATCGGCGAGGCCGTGATCACCGCGGCTGTGCTGAGCGCGGTGGTCGCGACGCGGCCCGATCTGGTGTACGCCGCGCGCCACCTGCAAGAGGACCTCGTCCTGGTCGATGCCGACGGCAACACTTCGACCGTCTCGCCGGACCGGCCGATCGCGGCCAAGCCGGCCGGACGCCCGCTCGGTGTCGGGATCGCGGTCACGCTGGTGGTGGCGGGTGGGCTGAGCCTGTTCGCGAGCGGGCATCCGGACGGGCTGGAGTTCGTCGGCGCGAAGCTGGGCTTCGAGACGGCCGCCAAGTCGTCCGCGGTCGCCGGCAGCCCGCTGGCCGACTACGGCGTCAGCGGCATCGGCAACTCCGAGGTCTCCGGTGCTCTGGCCGGCATCATCGGCGTACTGGTCACGATCGTGCTCGGCCTGGCCATCGCCAAGCTGGCCTCGGTCCGGGCGAACAAGGCATCGTGAGCGGCGACGGCCTGCTCGTGGCGGTGGACAGCCGAGTCCATCGAGTGCCCGCGCAGGTGAAGCTCGTCGCCTTGTTCGTCTTCGTCCTCGCCGTCGTGTCCACTCCGGCGGCGGTCTTCTGGGCCTTCGGTCTGTACGCCGCGATGCTCGTGGCCGCTGTGGTCATGGCCAAACTGCCGGTCCACGTGCTGTCGCGGCGGCTGGCGGTGGAGACGCCGTTCATCGTCTTCGCGCTGCTGCTGCCGTTCGTGGCGACCGGCCCGCGGATCGACGTACTCGGACTGGAGTTGTCGCAGTCCGGCGTACTCGGTGCATGGAACGTGCTCGCCAAGGGGACGCTCGGAGTGGTGGCGGCGATCCTGCTGTCCGCGACGACCGCGCCCCGCGACCTGCTGGCCGGCCTCGAACGGTTGCGGCTCCCGGCGACGCTGGTGGCGATCCTGTCGTTCATGATCCGCTACCTCAGTGTGGTGTCGGACGACCTGCACCGGATGCGGATCGCCCGGGAGTCGCGCGGGTACGCCGGTGGTCGAGTGGGCCATCTGAAGGCGGTCGCCGGGGGAGTGGGTGGCCTGTTCGTCCGCAGCTTCGAGCGCGGTGAGCGCGTGCACCTCGCGATGCGGTCCCGCGGGTACACCGGCCGGATGCCTCTGCTGAGTCAGACCGGAGCAGTCCGATCGCAATGGCTGGAAGGTCTCACGATCTCCCTGCTTGCGGTCCTCATCGCAGTCATGGCAAGGGTGGTGGGCTTGTGAGCGGTCCAGCGATTCACGTCGAGCGGCTCGTCTTCGCCTATCCGGATGGGCGGCAGGCGCTGTTCGGCGTCGACTTCACCGTCGAGCGCGGGGAGCGGGTCGCGCTGCTCGGTCCGAACGGTGCCGGCAAGACCACGCTGGTGCTCCACCTGAACGGGATCCTCGGCTCGGTGGCGGGTGGGACCGGGAGCGGCCGGATCCAGATCGGCGGGACCGGCTTGCACCGGGAGCATCTCGCCGAGGTGCGGAGGAAGGTCGGGCTGGTTTTCCAGGACCCGGACGACCAGCTGTTCATGCCGACCGTGCGCGACGACGTGGCGTTCGGACCGGCGAACCTCGGGCTGCGTGGCGCCGAGCTCGACGACCGCGTGCACGAGGCCCTTGTCCAGGTGGGCATGCAGGATCACGCCGATGTCGCGCCGCACCACCTGTCGTTCGGTCAGCGGCGACGGGTCGCGGTGGCGACCGTGCTGGCGATGCGGCCCGAGGTCCTGGTGCTGGACGAGCCGTCGAGCAACCTCGACCCCGCGGCGCGGCGGGAGCTGGCCGACATCCTGGCCGAGCTCGACGTCACGCTGTTGATGATCACGCACGACCTGCCGTACGCCTTGCAGCTGTGCGAGCGCAGCCTGCTCATGGACGACGGCCGGATCGTTGCCGATGGCAAGACTCGTGACCTGCTCGGCGACGCCGAGTTGATGAGTGCGCATCGCCTGGAGCTCCCGTACGGATTCGACCCGCTGTCGGTGTCCGGCCCGGAGCGCTGATCAGGACGTCGTGGCGGCCTCCTCGACGCTTGCCGGGGTCGACTCGAAGGCGGACCTCAGCCGGCTGCGGGACGCGGTCAGGTGGGCGTGCATCGCGGCGTCCGCGGCCTCGGTGTCGCGCTGCCGGATCGCGGTGACGATCAGGTCGTGCTCCTCCAGCGCGTCCTCGGTCACCCGGGAGTCGCGCAGCAGCCGGAACAGTTGCAGATGGCTGTGCAGCTTGGCGAAGATCTCTCCAAAGTAGCTGTTCCCGGTGGCAGCGATGATCGCCTGGTGGAACTCGGCGTCCTCGCGGGCGAAGGCGCCGTACGACATCGTGCCGGCCTGGTAGCGGACGCGCAGGTCGGCGGCGATGCCGGCGATCTGCTCGACCTCGACCCGCTGGTGCCGGCCGGCCGCGAGGCCGGCGCAGTACGGCTCGATCAGGAACCGCGCCTCGAAAAGATCCTCGAACCGCTCCGGAGTCAGTTTGGGGCTGGCGGAATATCCGATCAGATGTGTCTTGGTGACCAGATCTTCGGCCTCCAGCCGGTTCAGTGACTCCCGGACCGGGGTCTGGGACACGCCGAGCTGGCGGCTGACCACGTCGACCCGGATCCGCTCGCCGGGCTGGATCGCTCCGTCCAACAGCCATGTCTGCAGCTGCTCGTAGACGACATCACTCATCCGGGTCCGTTCGGGACGCTCGGCACCGCGTTCGCTCATCTGTCTTCCCTGTCCGGCCGGCGGGGTGGTGGGCCAGATCGTGAATCCGTATCCACAGACCATTGCAAATCATATCTGATCTGATCTAGCCTGCCAAGAATCGCCACGATCCACCGATCCACCCCTGGGATGGTCGACGTGCACACAGACCTCGCAACAGCTCAGTCCCTGGCCGAACGTCTACTCGTCACCGCGGGTGTTCCCGCCCCGGCGGCGACCCAGCAAGCCGAACTTCTCCTGGTCGCCGAGGCGAAGGGAGTGCCGTCCCACGGCCTGCTCCGCCTGCCACGTCTGCTCCGCCGGCTGGCGAACGGCACCGCGAGCCCGACGAACACGGGCAAGCACGAATGGCTCAGTCCCTGTTACCTGTCCGTCGACGGCGAGCAGGGCCTGGGACCGGTGGTCGCGCTCCGCGCTCTGGAGGCGGTCGTTCCGGCGGCCGGACGTCACGGCGTCGCGGTCTGCTCGATCACGAACAACAACCACCTCGGCATGCTCGGCTTCTACGCCGGCCGGATGGCCGAGCGCGGCGTGGTCTGTCTGGGGATGACCACGAGCGAGGCGCTGGTCCATCCGTGGGGCGGTACCGAGGCGATCCTCGGGACGAACCCGTTGGCCCTCGGTGTTCCCGCTCGGCCGCATCCGCTGGTGCTGGACATGGCAACGTCGCAGGTCTCGATGGGCAAGGTCCATGACCACGCGCTGCGCGGCGTACCGCTCGAGCCGGGCTGGGCGCTGGATGCCGCCGGCAACCCGACGGTCGACCCGGTGGCGGCCAAGTGCGGATCGATCGCGCCGTTCGGGGGAGCGAAGGGCTACGGACTCGGGCTCGGCCTGGGTGCGATGGTCACCTTCCTGACCGGTGCCGCCTACGGAACGGCGGTCGGCGGGACGCTGGACGACACCCGCCCGAGCAACAAGGGCGACCTGTTCATTTTGATGAGCGGCGGTGGGTACTCCGCCTCGGAGTACCTCGACCAGGTCCGCGGCAGCCGGCCTGCCGACCCGGCTTCACCGGTCGCGGTTCCCGGTGACGGAGCTCGGGCTCGCTATCAGGAGTCGGTGGCTCACGGCATCGAGATCGCCGACGAGTTGTGGCGCGAGCTGACCGCCCTGGACACAGCACAGGACGCAGCCCGGGATGCAGCTCAGCCCGAAGCAGTTCTGGCCGAATGACCCCGCCCACGACCGGACAAGGACCCGCCACGATGACGATCACCACTGCCTCGTTCGGCGTACAGCGATCACCGCGCACGGTGGTGTTCGGCGCCGGTCAGCGCTCGCTGCTCGGCCGCCATGCCGCGGAGTACGGGCGTAAGGCGCTGGTCTGCACGGATGAGCGACTGGCCGCCTCGGCCGAGTTCACCGAGCTGATCAACGACCTCAAGGACCACGGCATCGACGTGAGCGTGTGGTCCGACACCGCCCCCGAGCTGCCGGCCTCGGACATCGACGCCTGCTACAACGCGATGAGGTACGCCGGAATCGAGGTGGTGATCGGGATCGGTGGCGGTAGCTGCCTCGACCTGGGCAAGGCGCTGGCGTTGCTGCTCAGCCACGGCGGACCGATCGACCGGTACTACGGGGAGAACGCCGTACCTGGACCGGTCCTGCCGATCATCGCCGTACCGACGACGGGCGGGACCGGGTCCGAGGTGACGCCGGTCTGCGTTCTCAGTGACAGCCGCCGCGAACTCAAAGCAGGTATCTCGTCGGCGTACCTGATTCCCTCGGTGGCGATCTGCGACCCGGAGTTGACCTACACTTGCCCGCCCGCACTGACCGCGAGCGCCGGTGCCGACGCGGTGTCGCATCTGGTGGAATCGTTCACCGCGATCCAGCGGCCGCCCACCGCGGTCGGCGAAGGTCGCGTGTTCATCGGCAAGAACGTGATCAGCGACTCCTACGCACGCTGGGGTCTCGGGCTGCTGGCCCGGGCCCTTCCAGAGGCCTTCGAGCATCCGGACGATCGGGAGGCACGCTCCGACGTGATGCTTGCGGCGAACGCGGGTGGCTATGCACTCGGAGTCGCCGGGACCGCTGCGGCGCACGCGCTGCAGTACCCGCTCGGTGCGCTGACCCACACCGCGCATGGTGTCGGAGTCGGAGTACTCCTCCCGTACGTGATGCGCTACAACGCTCCCGCCCGGGTCGCGGAGTTCGCTGAGATCGCGACGATCTTCGGCGTACCGGCGAGTGACGGCGGACAAGCGCAGGCACTGGCCGGCATCGAGGCGGTCGAACGCCTGCTGGACCGGATCGGCATCCCACCCACGCTGAAGGAACTCGGCCTGACCGAGGACCAGCTCTCGTACGTCGCGTCGATGGGGCTGAAGTCGGCCCGGCTCGTCGACAACAACCCCCGCCCGCTGGATACCGAGGCGCTGTACGAGATCACTCGCGCCGCGTACGCCGGCGATCGCAGTAACCCGTTCTGACCAGGCCTTGGGAGCACACCAGATGATCTCTCCGCACGATCTTTTCATCGACGGTCAGTGGCGCCCGGCCGCCGACGGCCGGCGATTCGCTGTGCACGATCCGGCCGACGGGTCCGAGCTGGCACAGTTCGCGGCCGCCACCGAGGCGGACTGCCTCGCGGCGGTGGACGCGGCGGCCGACGCGCTGGCCGGCTGGGCGGCGACCCCGCCCAGGCAGCGCTCCGAGATCCTTCGGACCTGTTTCGACATCCTCACCGCCGAACGTGAGCAGTTCGCCGGCCTTATCGTCGCCGAGAACGGCAAGGCGTACGCCGACGCCCTCGGCGAAGCGAGCTACGCGGCCGAGTTCTTCCGCTGGTTCGCCGAGGAGGCGGTCCGGATCGGCGGCGACTTCCGGCTCTCGCCGTCGGGTGACAAGACGATCGTCGTCCGGCGCGATCCGATCGGGGTGTCGGTGCTGATCACCCCGTGGAACTTCCCGGCGGCCATGGCGACCCGCAAGATCGCGCCCGCTCTCGCAGCCGGCTGCTCGGTGGTGCTGAAGCCGGCGAGCCAGACCCCGCTGACCGCGTCGTACGTCGTCGAGGTCCTCCGTCGAGCCGGTGTCCCGGCGGGTGTCGTGAACCTCGTGACGCCTGTGCCGGCCGGCCCCGCGGTCAGCGCGATGCTGCACCATCCCGCCGTACGGAAGCTGTCGTTCACCGGCTCGACCGAGGTCGGCCGCCTGCTGCTGCGGGAGGCTGCGGACCAGGTGGTCAGCTCGTCGATGGAACTCGGCGGGAACGCGCCGTTCGTCGTCCTGCCTGGTGCCGACGTGGACGCCGCGGTCGAGGGCGCGATGGTCGCGAAGATGCGCAACGGCGGATCGGCCTGTACGGCGGCCAACCGGTTCTACGTGCACGACTCGCTGGTCGAGGAGTTCAGCGCCCGGATCACGGTGGCGATGAAGGGCATCACGATGGGCCCGGGCGCCGACCGGTCGAACGAGCTCGGCGCCCTGGTGTCGCCGGAGGAACGCGACAAGGTGGCCCGGCTGGTCGACCAGGCGGTCGCCGACGGGGCGACGCTCGCCCTGGGCGGTGAGACGCCGGAGGTCGGCGCCTTCTACCCGCCGACGGTGCTCACCGACGTACGGCACGGGAGCGCGATCAACCAGATCGAGATCTTCGGCCCGGTCACCGCGATCGTGTCCTTCAACGACGTCGACGAGGCGATCGCGATGGCGAACGACACCATCTACGGCCTGATCGCCTACGTGTACGGCGATCCCGCCCAGGCGCTCGCGGTCGCGCAGCGGATCGACGCCGGCATGGTCGCGGTCAACCGCGGCGTACTGAGTGATCCGGCGGCGCCGTTCGGCGGGACGAAGCAGTCCGGGCTCGGCCGCGAAGGCAGCTCCGAAGGCATCCTCGAATTCCTCGAGGAGAAGTACATCGGGATCGAGGTGTGACCGATGGCCAACGCCGTCCTTCCGACTCTGACACCGCCCGACGTCGACGGCGGACCCCCGGCCCGTAAGCGGGTGAAGGCCAAACCGAAACGGCAGAACCTGGCCGGCTGGCTGTTCGTCGGCCCGGTGATCTTCGGTGTGCTGTTCTTCCAGCTGGCGCCGGTCGCGGCGTCCCTCGTGGTGTCGCTGACGAACTGGACCGGACTCAACTCGCCGAAGTTCCTTGGCCTGGGCAACTACCGCGAGCTGTTCACCGTCGACGACACCTTCTACCCGTCGCTGCGGAACACGGTGATCTTCACCCTGGTCGTGGTCATCCTGAGCATCGGTATCGGCCTCGGGCTGGCGGTGCTGTGCAACCAGAAGGTCAAGGGCATCGGCATCTTCCGGACCCTGTACTACTCGCCCGCGGTGACCAACGTGGTCGCTATCGGCTTCGTCTGGTTCTGGCTCTACAACCCCGACAACGGGTTGTTCAACTCGACGCTGAGGACGATCGGGATCGACGGGCCGGCCTGGCTGTCCGACACCAAGACGGCCCTGATCGCGGTGATCATCGTCGCGCTCTGGCAGGGCGTCGGCTACCCGATGGTGATCCTGCTGGCCGGGCTGCAGAGTATCGACAGTTCGCTGATCGAAGCGGCCACGGTCGACGGCGCGTCGGCCTGGCGGCGGTTCTGGGCCGTCGTCGTACCGCTGCTGACACCGAGTCTGTTCTTTCTCACGATCACGCAGTTCATCACGTCGTTCCAGGTGTTCGGGATCATCTACGTGATGACGTCCGGCGGGCCGAACAACGCCACCTCGGTGTTCATCTTCCACATCTACGAGACAGCCTTCGGGCACGGCCGATTGGGCTACGCCTCGGCGATGGGCTGGGTGCTGTTCGTGATCGTCGGCGTTGTCACCGCGATCCAGTGGAAGATGGAGAAGCGGTGGGTGCACTATGACAACTGAAGCGCTGCGGATTCCGGTCAACAAACCACCACGGCACCTTTCGCGCCGGATCGTCGTCCTCTTCGTCCTGATCTTCTTCGCCGTCGTGTTCGCGATGCCGATGCTGTGGATGGTGAGCGCGTCGCTCAAGCCGGAGAACGAGGTACTGCAGTCGCCCCCGACGTTCATCCCGTCGACCTTCCAGTGGGGCAACTACTCCCAGGCCGGCGACGGACTGCTGCCGTTCTTCGTGAACAGCTGCAAGCTCGCGGCGCTGAATGTCGGGTTCCTGCTGCTGTTCGCCTCGCTGGCCGGCTATGGCTTCGCCCGGCTGAACTTCGCGTTCAAGAACCTCGCCTTCGCATTGTTGTTGTCGACAGCAATGATCCCGAGCATGGTGTACCTGGTCCCGCAGTACATGCTGTTCCGCGAGATGGGCTGGATCGACACCCACTACCCGCTCTGGATCCCGAACGTGTTGACTCCGGTCTTCGGCACGTTCCTGCTCCGGCAGGCGTTCCGCGGCGTACCGATGGAGCTGGAGGAGGCGGCCAAGCTCGACGGCGCGTCGACCTTCGGCACCTTCTGGCGGATCATGCTGCCGCAGGTGAAGCCGGCGCTGGCCGCGGTCGGCGCGCTGACCTTCATGGGCTCGTGGAACGACCTGTTCGGGCCGCTGATCTTCCTCAACTCGACGCGGCTGCAGACGATGCCGGTCGCGCTCGCGCTGTTCAAGGGTGAGTACTTCACCCAGACCAATCTGATGATGGCGGCGGCGACGCTGACGATCCTGCCGCCGTTGCTGCTCTTCCTGCTGGCCCAGAAGTACTTCGTCCAGGGCATCACGATGTCCGGCCTGAAAGGATAGCCATGCGGATCACCCGGATCGAATCGATCATCCTGCTCGACAAACTCCACCTCGTGAAGGTGCACACCGACGAGGGCCTGGTGGGCGTCGGCGAGGTCAGCCCGATGAACGCCCACGTCTCGCACAGCGTGGTGGAACACGCGCTCGCTCCGTTGCTGGTCGGCGAGGAGGCCACCGACATCGAGCGGCTGTGGCGCCGGCTGTACACGAAGCCGTACAAGCTCGGACCCGGCGGCGCTCAGCTGAACGCCATCGCCGGCATCGACATCGCACTGTGGGACCTGCTCGGCAAGGCCGCCGGACTGCCCGTCTACAAGCTGCTCGGCGGGAAGTACCGCCAGAGCATGAAGGTGTACGCGAGCTCCATGGCCCGCGGCATGACGCCACAGGAGGAGGCCGAGCGGGCGAAGTCCTTCCAGGAGAAGGGCTTCTACGGCTACAAGATCCACTCGTCGACACCGTGGATGCACGACGACGGCTTCGACCAGACCATCGCGACCGTGACCGCGGTCCGCGAACTCGTCGGCGACGACTTCCCGATCCTGGTCGACGTCAACAACGCGTACTACGAGCACACCGCGATCAAGCTGGCCCACGCACTGGAGGACCTCGGGGTCTGGCACTTCGAGGAGCCACTCGCCGCGCACGACTACGCGGCGTACGGACGGCTGGCCGACGCGGTCGTCATCCCGATCGCGGTGGGGGAGCAGGAGTACACCATCTGGCAGTTCCGCGATCTGATCACGGAGGGCCGGGTCGACATCCTGCAGCCCGATGTCATCAAGTGCGGCGGGATCACGGAGTTCAAGAAGATCGCCGTGCTCGCCGACACCTACACCAAGCCGATCACCGTGCACAACACCCAGCAGACGGTCGGTACGTCGGCACACGCCCACCTCTGGGTCAGTACGCCGGCCTGCGTGTACCCGCAGGAGTACAACATCGAGCACAACCCGATCCTGGACGACGTGCCGATCTGGCAGAACCCGCTGGTCCCGGTGAACGGGGAGATCACGCCCTGGGAGCTGCCCGGGCTGGGTGTCGAGCTGAACGAGGACGCGATCGCGAAGCTGCGCACCAACTGAGAGAGCCAACCTCCGCCCCATCCGAGCACTGCAACACCCGTCACGCGTGCCGCGTGGCGTCACCCCTGACAGAACAGGAACGACCATGACCGCAGGACAGTTTTCTCGAAGGTCGGTGCTCAAAGCCCTCGGCCTCACGACCGGGGCGATCGCGGTCGGTGCGCCGCTGGCAGCCTGCAGCGGCAACGGCGGCGCGGGAGGCGGTGGTGGTGGCAACGCCTCCTGGCTGACCTGGGACACCAACAGCGGCACCCCGCTCTACACGGTCGCCGAGAACTGGGCCAAGCAGGCCGGCAAGACACTCGACATCCAGTCGGTACCGGGCGACGACTACGACACCAAGCTGCGCACCGTCCTGTCGTCCGGCGCGGCGCCGACGGCGATCCGGATCAACGACGACTACGTCAAGGGGTACTACGCGGAGGGCTCCCTGCTCGACCTGAAGCCGTACCTGGACAAGGACGGGATCAAGGCCGAGGACTACTTCCCGGTCGCCTTCAACTTCCCCAAGCAGGAAGACGGCGCGCACGCGGCCTGGCCGATCATGACGAACCCGGGCGTCATCTACTGCAACACCGACGCCTTCGCCGAGGCCGGCGTCGAGCTGCCGCCGAAGGACTGGGCCGCGAGCGGCTGGACCTGGGACGACTTCCTCGACGCCGCGAAGAAGCTGACCAAGCCGAACGGCGAACGGTACGGCGCGCTGGTCTTCCCCGACACCTCGCTGGAGACCGTGTGGCCGGTCAACAACGGTGGCGACGGCATCTATTCGAAGGACGCCACCCGCTTCACGCTGGCGGAGTCGCAGGGTGCCGAGGCGGTCCAGTGGGTCGCCGACCTCGCCCTGGTGCACAAGGTTCACCCGGACTTCGCCACCGTCACGGCGGGCCGTCAGACCCCGAACTGGGCGCTCTCGCAACTGGGGACGGGCAAGGTCGCGATGCTGCTGTCGCTGACCAGCGGCATCCCGTACCTGCGCAGCAACGCGAAGGTGAAGTGGGACATCTTCCCGCCGCCGATGAAGGCCGCCCGCAAGACGGTCAACACGATGACCGTGCTGGCGATCCCGAAGGACTCGAAGGACCCCGACACGGCCTGGGACTTCCTCAAGTACTGCGCCGCCGCGGACGCGGCCAAGCTGCTCGCCGAGTCGCGCGGCTTCATGCCGGTCGCGAAGAGCTCGTCGGCCCTGTTCGTGCCGGACGACAAGGGACCGGCCAACCTGGCTCTGGTCACGCAGGCGCTGGACAACGCGGTGAACGAGAACTTCAGCCGCTACATCGAACGCGCCCGGACCATCTACCGGCCGGTGCTCGACGACGTCTGGAGCGGCAAGCAGACCGCCGCCGCGGCGCTGGGTAGCGTCAAGCAGAAGGTCGAAGACGTACTCGCAGGCAAGGGGTGACATGAAGATCACGGAGATCAGCGTCGAGGTGCTGTCGGAGGCCAAGGCGCATCCCGTTCGTGACGCGATCCAGTTGCTCGATCGCAACGGGCGTACCCGGGTGCGGATCGAAACCGACGAAGGCATCACCGGGGTCAGCAACACGTACTTCGGGCGAGTGGCGAGCTCGCCGGCGGTGCTGGCCTCGATCGTCACCGAGCAACTGGCGCCCGCGATCGTCGGCGAGGACCCGACGCTGATTCGCGGGATCCGGCAGAAGCTGCAGACGCTCACCGACTACCAGGGCACGGCCGGACTCTCGTCGTACGGGATCTCGGCGATCGATCTGGCGCTGTGGGACCTGCTCGGCAAGTCGCTGGACGTGCCGGTCTGGAAGCTGCTCGGTGCGCAGCGGACCGCGATCCCGACGTACGCGATGGTGGGCTGGCTCGAGCTGGACGTCACGGGCCTGGAGACCGTGTCGGCCAAGGCGATGGAGCAGGGTTTCCGGGGCGTGAAGATGAAGGTCGGCGGCGGCCCGCTGAGTGAGGACGTGCAGCGGATCAAGGCGGTCCGGGCGGTGATCGGGCCGGATGCGCCGCTGATGGTGGATGCCAACCAGGCGTTCGGGTACTCCGAGGCGCTGCGGCGGGGCCGGGTGTACGAGGAACTGGACTGCCGGTGGTTCGAGGAACCACTGCCGGCCGGTGACACCGATGCCCATGTCCGGCTGGCCGAGAAGCTGGACATCCCGATCGCAACCGGCGAGAACCGGTACGGGCAGGCGGCGTTCCGGGACCTGATCGCCCGCGGGGGAGTCGGCGTGGTGCAGCCCGACCTGAGGCGTGCCGGTGGGCTCACCGACTGTCTGGAGATCGGACTGATGGCAGCCGGCTTCGGTGTCCCGTACGCCTCGCACGGCGGGGGTGCTCACATCCACGTACTGGCCGCGTTGCCGAACACGATCTACGTGGAGAGTGGGCTGCTGCCCGCGGACGGCCGGGTCGAGTTGGTGGACGGCTGTTATCCACTGCCGCTCGGCCCCGGCTTGTCGTCGTGGAACGACTAACCGGAGACCTCGGTCTACCAGGATCGGCAACTGGCGGTGAACTTCTTACCAGACCCTTGTGTGTTACTCACGAGTCAGCGAAGGTGACGATGAGTACTTCTGTCGCCACCCCTCGCACACGCAAAGGCGGTCCGCCCCATGAAGTCCATCGCCAGTTTGCTCACCGCCGCGGCCCTCGGCGCCGCGATGCTCCTCAGTCCAGGGGTCGCCCACGCGGCCGCGCCGAACTACGTCGCACTCGGTGACTCCTACGCCTCGGGCGTCGGCACCCGCACCTACATCTCCAGCAGCGGTTCCTGCCAGCGCTCGACCAAGGCGTACGCCTACATCGACGCCGGCCGGATAGGAGCCAACCTGACCTTCGTGGCCTGCTCGGGGGCCCGGGTCGCCGACGTCACGGCGAACCAGCTTCCGTCGGTGACGGGCTCCACCAACATCGTCTCCGTGCAGGTCGGCGGGAACGACGCCGGGTTCTCGTCGGTGATCACCGAGTGCGCGAAGCCGTCCTGGCTCGGCAACTGCACCGGCGCGGTCGCCAATGCGCAGTCGATCATCAACAACACGCTGCCCGGCCGGCTGAACACCCTGTACTCGTCGATCAGGAGCCGGGCGGCGTCGGCCCGGGTCGTGGTGGTCGGCTACCCCCGGATCTTCAACGGCACCGACTGCAATGCCGGCACGTTCTTCAGCCCGGACGAGATGACTCGGCTGAACGCGACCGCCGACCTGCTCAACTCGAAGATCGCCGCCTCGGCGGGTGCGGCCGGGTTCGCGTTCGTCAACCCGACCCAGTTGTTCATCGGCCACTCCGTCTGCGGCAGCCCGGAGTGGATCAACGGCCTGTCCAACCCGGTCACCGAGTCCTACCACCCGAACGTCACCGGCCAAGCCAACTACGCCAACCTCGTCCAGCCCGCCCTGGGCTGACGAGGCAACTGTCTGCGGCACCCGTGCTCATGATGTGATGCAGGGGTGCCGCACAGGTCTGTCGACTGGCTTCTGGCCGCCCGTTTCGAGGCCAACTGCCTGGATCGTCCCGTCACCGATCCCGGTCCGGCTGCCGTGGCGGACGTCGTACGCCGAACGGCCGGCGTGCAGGGACAGGCCTGGCGTGGGGCGGCGTACGCTGTGCGGGCTCGATCGACTGCCACGACCTTCGCTGATGTGTCGCAGGCGCAGGAGATCGATCGATCCGTCATCCGCGGCTGGTTCATGCGCGGGACTCTGCAACTCGTCGCAGTGGAGGATGCCGGCCCGCTGCTCGGGCTGCTCGGGCCGAAGCTGATCAAGGACACCGAGCGCCGGTACGGCGAACTCGGCCTGACCGAGGCGATCCGGGCCGAAGCGGCCGACCTTCTCGAGGAGCATCTGCTCACCAACGGCCCGACCGGTCGCGCCGAGTTGGCCGACGTACTCGTGAAGGCCGGGCTGATCGAGGAACCGCGGGGGCAGGCCGTGTATGCGCTGATCCGGCACACCGGGCTGCTCGGACGGCTGTGTTACGGGCCCGGATATGACAAGGACGAGACCTGGGTCGCGGTCCGCGACTGGCTGGGGAACCCGCTCGTGCTGGAAGGCGATGCCGAGGAGTTGGCCCGTCGATACCTGGCGGCGTACGGCCCGGCGACGGCTCGGGATTTCGCGACCTGGTCGGGGCTGCCGGTGCCGGCCGCGCGGGCCGCGGTGCAGGCCGTGGCGACCGAGTCGTTCGAGATCGAGGGAGATGTGCTGGTCGCGGTCGAGGATCTGCCCGGGAGCGAGGCCGTGCGCCTGCTGGGGGAGTTCGACGCGTATCTGCTCGGGTATCAGGATCGGCGGCAGGCGCTGGCCGAGGAGTACCACCGGAAGGTGTTTCCGGGCGGCGGAATGCTTCGCCCGGCGGTGGTGCGGGGCGGGCGCGTGATCGGTACCTGGCGGCATGCCGATCGTTCGTACGAGCTCTTCGGCCCGCGGGTGGACCTCGCCGACGAACTCGCGGATGTGGCCCGGTTCGCCGGTTGATCGTATATGCCTGATCAGGTATATATGGGGTCATGACCGAGACCTTGAGCACGGAGAACGGCCGGACAGTACTGCGGATGCAGCGCGCACTGCGGCATCCGGTGGAGAAGGTCTGGCGAGCGATCACCGAGCCGGGGCAGCTGGCCGGGTGGTTCCCCGCCGCGGTCGAGCTGGATCTGCGGCTCGACGGTGCGGTCACGTTCACGTTCGAGGAGGACCCGGGCGCGCCCGTCGACCTCGAGAACGGTGGCGTGATCCGCGCCTACGAACCACCGCACCTGATCGAGTACACCTGGGGCGTCGAGGTGCTCCGCTGGGAGCTGGTCCCGTCGGGCGACGGGTGCACCTTGCACCTCACCGCGACGTACGACGACCGGCCGGGATCCGCGAGCTTCTCCGGCGGTTGGACGCTGTGCTTCGACGCGCTCGAGCGCGTGCTCGGCGACACCGTGCCGGAGCGCGACTACGCCGTACTGCACGAGCACTTCGTCAAGGCGTACGGGCTCGACCAGGGCGTCGTGCTGGACGACGGGGGAGTGCGGTTCGAGCGGCAGTTGGTGCGGCCGAAGGAAGCCGTGTGGCAGTTGCTCACCGGAGCCGAGTCGGCGACCGTCGGCAGCCCACCGCCGGCCGGGTTCGTTGCCAAGGGCATTGATCCTGGTGCGGTGACCGACGTGACCGAGGCGGAGCTCCTGACCTACACCTGCTCGCAGGGCGAGGTCACCTGGGCATTGCACGACGGCAACGGCGGAGCCCGCCTGGTGGTCACCCAGACCGGCCCCGCCGCCGGCCACCTAGACGCTTGGCGCGACGTGATCGAGAACCTCGCCGCCGAACTCGTTCGCTGAGGTCACGTACTCGCGGAGGTGCTCCGCGGTCAGCGTCGGGCTGCTCTCGACCAGATCGGCCGGGGTGCCGGTGAAGACGACGCGACCGCCGTCGCTGCCGGCCCCCGGTCCGATGTCGATCAGCCAGTCGGCGTGCGCCATCACGGCCTGGTGGTGCTCGATCACGATCACCGTGTTGCCGTCGTCAACGAGTTTGTCGAGCATCGCGAGCAACTGGTCGACGTCGGCCAGGTGCAGGCCGGTCGTCGGCTCGTCGAGGATGTAGATCGAACCGCTCCTGCCCATGTTGATGGCCAGCTTCAGCCGCTGGCGCTCACCGCCGGACAGCGTGGTCAACGGCTGCCCGAGACCGATGTAGCCGAGCCCCACCGCCGACAGCCGCTCGAGGATCGTGCCGGCCTGGCCCTTGGTGAAGAACTCCCGCGCCTCGGCCACCGTCATCCGCAGGACCTCGCTGATGTTCTTGCCACGCAGGCGATAGGCGAGCACCTCCGCGGTGAAGCGGGCGCCGTTGCAGTCCTCGCAGGTCGACGCGACCTCGGCCATCATCGCCAGATCGGTGTAGACGAGCCCGATGCCCTTGCAAGCCGGGCACGCACCGACCGAGTTCGCACTGAACATCCCCGGCTTCACCTTGTTCGCCTTCGCGAACTCGGTCCGGATCGGGTCGAGCAATCCGGTGTACGTGGCCGGATTACTCCGCTTCGAACCGCGGATCGGCTCCTGCCCGGCGATGATCACCCCGTCGCGTCCGGCCAGCGACCCGTGGACCAGCGAACTCTTCCCGGATCCCGCCACCCCGGTCACGACGGTGAGCACGCCGAGCGGGATGTCGACGTCGACGTTCCGCAGGTTGTGCAGCGTCGCGTTCTCGATGGCGAGCCGCCCGGTCGGCCGCCGTACGTCGTCCCGTACGGCGACGCGATGATCCAGGTACCGGCCGGTCAGCGTGCCGGACTGCTTCAACCCGTCCAGATCGCCTGCGTAGCAGAGACGGCCGCCGGCCAGACCCGCACCCGGTCCGAGGTCCACCACGTGGTCGGCGATCCGGATCGTCTCCGGCTTGTGCTCGACCACCAGCACCGTGTTGCCCTTGTCCCGCAGTTGCAGGAGCAGGTTGTTCATCCGCTGAATGTCGTGCGGATGCAGCCCGATGGTCGGCTCGTCGAACACATAGGTGACATCGCTCAGGCTCGAGCCGAGATGGCGGACCAGCTTCACCCGCTGTGCCTCACCACCGGACAACGTCGACGACTCCCGGTCCAGGCTCAGGTAGCCGAGTCCGATCGTGACCATCGAGTCGAGGGTCTGGCGCAACCCCTCGACCATCGGCCCGACGCCCGGATGTTTGACCCCGGCAACGAACTTGGCAAGGTCGCTGATCTGCATGGCCGAGCACTCGCCGATGGTCAGGCCGTCGACCGTGACCGACCGGGCCGCCTCGTTCAGCCGGACGCCACCACAGGCGGCGCAGATCTGCTGGTGCACGGCGCGCTCCGCGAACGCGCGAAGGTGGCCCTGCATCGACTCGCGGTCCTTGCCGAGGTACTGGCGCCGGAGCCGGACGACGAGGCCCTCGAACGTCAGGTTGCTCTTCCCGACCCTGATCTTCGTCTGCTCCTGATAGAGGAACTGCCGCCAGGTCTCCTCGGGATAGGCCTTGAGCGGCAGATTCGGATCGAACAGCCCGGAGTGCGCCATCACCTGCCATGGCCAGTCGCCGACGGCGTACCCGGGTGCCGTGATCGCACCCTGGTTCAGGCTCCTGCTCCGGTCGACCAACTCCTCCAGGTCGAACTCGGTGGTCCGGCCGAGTCCTTCACAGTCGGGACACATGCCCTCGGCCCGGTTGAAGCTGAACACCGACGGCGGACCGGCGTACGGCGTCCCGGCGCGGCTGAAGAGGATGCGGAGCATCGTGTGCGCGTCAGTCGCGGTGCCGACCGTGGAGCGGGCGTTGGCGCCGATCCGTTCCTGGTCGACGACGATGGCGGCGGACAGGTTGCCGAGCGAGTCGACGTCCGGCCGGCCCAGACTGGGCATGAAGTTCTGCACGAACGCGGTGTAGGTCTCGTTGATCAGCCGCTGCGACTCGGCAGCGATCGTGTCGAAGACCAGCGACGACTTGCCGGAGCCGGAGACCCCGGTGAAGACGGTGAGCCGGCGCTTCGGGATGTCGAGCGAGACGCCGGCGAGATTGTTCTCGCGGGCTCCTCGCACCTGGATGGCATCGTGATTGTCGGCAGCAAGCATCCTTCAATTGTTTCATTGAACCGGTCGTAGAAAGTTGGCCCACGGATGCACGCTCGGTCGTCCGCAGAACCCTCTACGCCCGGGTCAAGGCTTGCGGGCTCGCCGGCCGATGTCGTCGAGCAACTCCTCGAGCTGGGACGCGAGCTCGGCGCGGCCGGTGGGGGACAGGGACGCGACCAGCTCGGACTCGCGGGTCAGCACCTGGTCGACGGTCCGCTCGATCAGGTCGTGGCCGGTCTGGGTGAGAGTCACGACGACCGCGCGGGTCCCATCACCGGCGGTCCGGCGGGTGACCAGGCCGGAGTCCTCCGCACGGGCGACCCGCTGCGAGATGGCGCCGGCGGTGACGAGCGTGCGGCGGCTCAACTCACGCGTCGTCAACTCGTACGGTGCTCCGGCTCGGCGCAGCACACTGAGCAGATCGAGCGTGGCCGGGTCGACACCGAGATCGGCGAGCAGCCGCCGACGGTCGTCGGCGAAGAGCTTGGCCAGCCGCCACAGCGGAGTGACGATCTCGATCGAGTCGGTCGGCGTCCCGGGCCGCTCCCGCCGCCAGGCGCGGGCGATCTCCGCGGCGGGGTACGGGCTCGGCGTATCGAGGGGATAGGAGTCGGCCACGACCCCATGCTACGTTTAGAGCTAAACATTTAGACCTAAACGTGAGGGATGGGACGTGACGAGGACGATCGTGGTGACCGGGGGAGCGACCGGGATCGGGCGGGCGACCGCCGAGCGGTTCCGCGCGGATGGCGACGAGGTGGTGATCACCGGACGTCGCGAGGACGTGCTGGCCAAGACCGCGGCGGAGCTGGGAGCCAGGGGAGTGGTGTGCGACGCGACCGACCCGGCACAGATCGGGCGACTGCTGGATGCGCTGCCGGACCGGATCGACGTACTGGTCAACAATGCCGGCGGCAACACCGACTTCGGCGCGCCGGAAGGTGGCCTGGAGCAACTGAAGGCGAACTGGCTGGCAAACCTCGAGGCCAACCTGCTCAGTGCTGTGCTGACGACGACGGCGTTGGCGTCGCGGCTTACCACAGCGGTCGTACATCTCGGCTCGATCGCCGGTGCCCGTGGTGCCGGCTCGTACGGCGCATCCAAGGCCGCGTTGGCGATGTGGAACGTGGATGCGGCGACCGAACTCGGACGGCGCGGCATCACCTCGAACGTGGTAGCGCCTGGCTACACCGCCGAGACCGAGTTCTTCCAGGGACGGATGACCACCGAGCGCCGTCAAACGTTGCTGGAGGCAACGATGACGAACCGTGAGGGGCAGGTCGAGGACATCGCCGGGACGATCCATTTCCTGGCCTCGCCGGCCGCACGCCACCTCACCGGTCAGGTCCTGCACGTCAACGGCGGGGCACTGAGTACACGTTGACTGCGTGACATCGTGGCCAGATGTGACAATGGCGGTATGCGTGCCACCGTCAAAGACGTCGCCAAGCTGGCCGGGGTGTCCCCGAAGACGGTGTCGAACGTCATCAACGGCGTCGTGTTCGTGCGTCCGGAGACGCGGGCCAGGGTCGAGCAGGCGGTGGCCGAGCTCGACTACGTCCCCAACATGAGTGCCCGCGGCCTGCGCAACGGCCGCTCCGGGATGATCGCGCTCGCGCTACCCGACCTGCTCCGGCCGTACTCCGCGGAGATCGTCCATCTCGTGGTGGAACTCGCGCACGAGCGCGGCTGGGGCGTGCAGATCGAGCAGACCGCGGCCGAGCCCAGGCGTGAGTTCGAGTTGCTGTCCAAGGCCCGCGCGTACCTGGTCGACGGCCTGATCCTGAACCCGGTGAACCTCGACGACAGCGCCGTACTGTCGGCCGGCCCGTTGCCACCGCTGGTGCTGATCGGAGACGTGGACCAGGACCTGGTCAGCCAGGTCGCCATCGACAACGTCGCCGCGGCTCGCGACCTGACGAAACACCTGCTGGCCCAGGGATGCCGGCGAATCGCCGTCGTCGGTACGCCAGAAGTCCCACGCGGCTCGAGCGGTGCCGGCGTCCTCGCCGGTTCCGCCGAAGCCCCGGGTACGGCGGCCTCGCGGTTGCGGACCGCCGGCTATCACCAGGCGCTCGAGGACGCCGGCGTGCCGATCGATCCTGCGCTCGAGATCGGGCTGGACCGGTGGCGGCCCGAGGGCGCGGCCACGGTGGTGGGGAAGTACCTGGCCGAGCACGAACTGCCGGATGCGTTCTTCTGCTTCACCGACACGATCGCGTCGGGCACACTGTCGGCCCTGTGGAGCGCGGGCATCGCCGTACCGCAGCAGACTCTGGTGGCCGGGTTCGACAACATCCTGGAGAGCCAGTTCATGATCCCGCCGCTGACCACGGTCGACTTCGACCGGCGCGCGTTCGTCGAGGCGGCTCTCGACCTGCTCGGCGAGCGGATGAGTGACAAGAACACGCCGCCACGCCGAGTGATGATCCCGCACCGGATCGTGATACGCAACAGCACCACACGCTAGCGGACACATTTCAGCAGAAATCCACACCGGCCTCTTGTGGAGGGCATTCTAACGATGTAATCATCGGTCCCGCCGCCCGAAGGAGAGACCGTATGACATCGCTTGATCGGCATATTTCCCGGCGTCGTCTGCTCTCCGGAGCGGCCGCGCTCGCTGGTGGCGGGATGCTGTTCGGCTGCGCGCCCGGTGCGTCGCGGTCGACCGCGGACCTCGACTACTGGCATCTGATGACCGGTGGTGACGGCATCGTGATGGCCGGCCTGGTCGACGCCGTCAACGCCGCGAACCTCGGCTTCCACGCGACCCAGACCGTGCTCGCCTGGGGACCGCCGTACTACACCAAGCTGGCGATGGCGTCGGCCGGCGGCCGGGCTCCGGACGTGGCGATCATGCACGCGTCCCGGATCGCCGGCTACGCGCCCGGCGGGCTGCTCGAGCCGTGGGACCTCGACCTGCTGGCCGAGGTCGGTCTGAAGGAGAGCGACTTCCCGCCGCTGGTGTGGCAGAAGGGGATGTACGACGGCAAGCTCTACTCGATCGCCCTGGACACGCACCCGTTCGTCCTCTACTACAACACCGAGCACGCCACCAAGGCCGGCGTCACGGACGCCCTGCAGACGATGAAGAGCCCGGAGGAGTTCACCGAAGTCGCCACCAAGATGCAGGAAGTGACCGGGAAACACGGTGTCTCGTACGGCTACCTGGGCGACGGCTCGCAGATGTGGCGGCTGTTCTACACGTTCTACCGGCAACTGGGCGCGGAGATGAAGCTCGTGCCCGGCCAGAAGGCGCAGGTCGACGAGGACGCGGCGGTGAAGGCACTGTCCTTCGTCCAGTCGTTGCTCGACGACAAGATCGCCAGCCGCAGCGGCGACGGCGGTACGGCGACCAGCGAATTCCTGCACGGTGAGAGCGGGCTGTTCTTCGGCGGCGTGTGGGAACTGCCGGTGCTGAAGGACGCCAAGATGCCGGTGGATGCTCGTCCGATTCCGACACTGTTCGGCACCGACGCGGCGTACGCGGACTCGCACACGTTCGTGCTGCCGCGGCAGTCGAAGGCGTCACCGGAACGCCGCAAGCACGTGTACCAGCTGGTCGCGGAGATCCTGAAGCGGTCGGTGAAGTGGGCCGGTGCCGGCCACATCCCGGCGTACCAGCCGGTGGTCCTGAGTCCGGAGTACCAGGAGCTGAAGCCGCAGTCGAACTACGCGGGCATCCCGGCGTACGTGAACTACGACCCGGACGTCTGGTTCGGCGGCGCGGGCAGTGACTTCCACAAGTACTTCGCCGAGAACGTGCAGAACGTGTACCTCGGCAGCGGGGATCCCGCCGCCGGATTCGAAGGTTTCGTCAAGCGGCTGAACGTGCTGCTCGACCGTCCGCAGCCGGTGTGAGAGGAGAGTCATCATGTCGACCGCCATCGACGCAACCACCACGCCGGCCGAGGTCGTTGCCGAAGGCCCCGGATCCGGACAGGACCGGGCCCGGCGCGGCGAGAGCCTGACCGGATGGGCCTTCGCGGCACCGTTCGCCGTCCTGTTCGTGCTGTTCCTGGTGGTGCCCGCGATCTACGGGCTCTACCTCAGCTTCACCGGTGAGACGCTGACAGGCTCGGGTGGTGAGCTGCTCGGGTTCGCCAACTATGCCGAGGCTCTGACCGACCCGGACATGTGGAAATCACTGGGTAACACCTTGTGGTTCACGGTCCTCAGCACCGTTCCGCTCGTCGTCCTCTCGCTGGCCTTCGCGCTGCTGGTGAATCTCGGGCTTCCGGGTCGCTGGCTGTGGCGGCTGTCGTTCTTCCTGCCGTACCTGCTCGCCTCCACCGTTGTGGTGATGTTCTGGTCCTGGATGTACAACCCCAAGCTCGGGCTGATCAACGGCGTGCTGGGTGAGTTCGGGATCGCGCCGGTGGCTTGGCTGCAGGATCCGAACGTGGCGATGATCTCGGTCGTGGTCACCACGCTGTGGTGGACGATCGGGTTCAACTTCCTGCTCTACCTGGCCGCGCTGCAGAACATCCCGGAGCAGCAGTTCGAGGCGGCCGCGATCGACGGCGCCGGCAAGTGGCGGCAACTGTTCTCGATCGTGATCCCGCAACTGGCGCCGACCACCGCGCTGATCGTGACGCTGCAGATCCTGGCGTCATTGAAGGTCTTCGACCAGATCTACATGCTGACCAACGGCGGTCCGGCCGGCGCGACCCGGTCGATCGTGCAGTACATCTACGAGTCCGGTTTCACCGGCTACCGGTTCGGCTATTCGTCGGCCATCTCGTACCTGTTCTTCGCGATCATCGTGCTGGTGTCGCTGGCGCAGTACAAGCTGATCAACCGGAGGAACGCCGCATGAGTACCTACACGCTGGCCCGGAACATCAGGCAGGGGCACAAGCCGGGCGAGAACCCGTGGAGCATTTCCCGGATGGTGGCGCTGCTGGTGCTGGCATTCCTGGCCGCGACCTGGCTGGTGCCGTTCGCGTGGGCGGTGCTGACCTCGCTGAAGAGCGAAGCGGACGCCGGGGCGTCGACGATCAGCCTGAATCCGCCCGACGGCCTGGGATTCGACGCCTACCGCAAGGTGCTCTCGGCCGGCGACATCCCGTCCTGGGCGTGGAACAGCCTGATCACCTCGATGGCGATCACGTTCCTCACCGTGGCCGTCTCGGCGCTGGCCGGCTACGCCTTCTCCCGGGTCAATTTCACCGGGCGGCGCTGGCTGTACGCCGCGATCATCGGCGCCATCATCATTCCGCCACAGATGCTGATCGTGCCGTTGTTCCGCCAGATGCTCGCCTTCGACCTGGTCGACACCTACTGGGGAATCATCCTGCCGCAGACGATCGCGCCGGCGATGGTGCTCATCCTCAAACGCTTCTTCGACCAGATCCCGATCGAACTGGAGGACGCCGCCCGGGTGGACGGCGCAAACCGGCTGCGGGTGTTCTGGTCGATCGTGTTGCCGTTGTCCCGCCCGATCCTCGCGGCGGTGGCGATCTTCGTCTTCATCGGTGCCTGGAACAACTTCCTCTGGCCGTTCATCGTCACCACCGACGCGGACCTGATGACGTTGCCGGTGGGCCTGCAGACGGTGAAGAGCGCCTACGGCCTGCAATACGCGCAGAACATGGCCTCGGCGATCCTGGCGGCATTGCCATTGGTCGTGGTTTTCCTGTTCTTCCAGCGCCACATCATCAAGGGTGTCGCGACGACGGGCTTCGGTGGCCAGTAAACGCGCTACCCGGGGGTATTCATGGACAGCGGTCCCGGCACGCGGGATTCCGGTCACGATCCCTTGAAATGGTCGTCACTCTCAGCAAGGCTTCCATGATCACTTCCGCGTTCTTTCCGGGTGCGGACTGAACGGGGGAGTGTGCGGCTGCTGCCTGCGCGGCGGCCGCGCCAACCCGCCACTCGGGGGTAACAACAAGAGAAGGGGGACGCGTGTCAGCGATGACAAGGCTCGCCGAGCAGTGCCGTGATGTGAGGAGTCACGGCAACGCAGAGCTCGGACGGGCTTCGATCCAACCAGCGGTCTGCACCGGCATCCACGAGGTGAACTCGTCGATCACGCCGGGCCGGCCGCGGCGCGTGGCAGTGCTCAGGCTGAGCAACGGTATGACGACCACGTTGCGACTCGCAGAGGGCGTGCAAGCGCCGGAGCGAGGCGCCACCGTGTTCGTCCGGGGTGGCCGGGGCATGGGTGACCAACCTGCATCAGGTGGGGTCGTCCTGGCGTCGGCAGACCCGAGCTGAATCCCAGCGGCCAAGCACAGAGCTGAGTGACTCGCCGGTCTCAGATCCCAACGCCGAGCTGAGGCCGGCAAGTTTCTGGAGCCGTCCCCCTGCGGACGGCGCTCAGTCCGCCATCGGATCGGTCAGCGCGCGAATCTCGATCGGAGAATACGGAGCCTCCGGCAGCCGGGCCGCGATCTCCGTCGCCCGCTCCAGACTGCACTCGACCAGGTAGTAGCCGGCCAGCACTTCCTTCGCCTCGGTGAACGGTCCGTCGGTGACCGCCGGGACGCCGTCGTTCACCCTGACCACTCGGGCGCTCGCGGTGGTCAGCCCGAGGCCGTCGACATACTCGCCGTTCGCCTTCAGCTCCTCGGCGACGATGCGGTGCTGGTCGAGCACTTGCTCGATTCCCGCGGCGTGCAGGGCATCCCAGGTGTCGGTGTTCCCGTAGATCAGCAGCATGTATTTCATCGCGAATCTCCGTCCTGTCCTGGGTACGTCGGAGCGCCGGTGCCCTTCTCGACACCGGCGCTCAGACTATGCGTAGCGCAGGTTCTACCAGGTGGCTCCGGCCGGGGTGCGGACGGTGGTGTTGATCCGGTTGAACATGTTGGTGAGCGCGATCATCATCACGATCCCGGACAGCTGCCGCTCATCGAAGTGCTCGGCGGCCTCGGCCCAGATCTCGTCGGTGACCGCGCCCGGCCGGTCGGCCAGCCGGGTCGCGGCCTCGGCGAGCTCGAGCGCCGCACGCTCGGAGGCGGTGAAAAGGTCCGAGTCGCGCCAGGCGGCGACTTGGTGCAGCCGCTCATCGGTCTCACCGTTCTTGAGCGCCGACTTAATCCCGCCGAACACGCAGGGGGAGCAGCCGTTGATCTGGCTGGCCCGCAGGTGCACCAGTTCGAGCGTCGAACCCGGCGCGCCGGCCTGGGCGATGGCCTTGTAGATGTTCTGGACGCCCTTGGTGGCGTCCGGGAGGATCTCGGCGGGGTTGGTCATCCGTGCATTCATGGGAGGTTTCTCCAGGTTCCGTGGTGTTGTCTTCACTCCCTCGACGGATCCCGGCGCGATGATGTGACAGCGGTCTGGAGATCAGTTTTCACGCGTTCGTCGACCGGCACACTGAGGTCGGAGTACTGGCCGGTGAGACAGATCGGCCCGCTGTAGTTGAGCTTCTCCAAGGCGCCGAACACAGCGGTCCAGTCGGACAGTCCTTCGCCGGCCTGGCCGAAGTACGTCTTCCAGCCGTCGTCGGTGCGGACGTAGTACGCGTTCTTGAGGTTGACGATGCCGAGCCGGTCGGCGCCGAGCTCGACGGTGACGGCGGGGTCGTCACCGGCGAGCGCATCGTGCGCCGCGTCCCACACCAGCTTGAACGACTCCGGCAGCCCGTCGAGCAGTTGCAGTACGCCGAGAGTCGACGCCACGAACCGCCCGTGATGCGGCTGCACCCCGACCTGGACGCCGTACTGCTCCACCAGTACGGCGGCCTCCTCGAGCAGCACGCGATTGCGTCGTACCGATGCGGCGTACCCGTCCGGGCCGACGTCGGCCATGATCCGGATCATCGGTACGCCGGCCTCCGCACAAGCAGCGAAGACGCGCTCCGACAGATCACTGGCAACGCTGATCGGCTCGATGCCCTCGGCCCGCAACTGTGCCGTGAACTTCGGCAGCTCGGTTTCCGCCGCCGCAGGAGTGACGTACGAAGTGTCGCGGACCGGGACCTCGGCCCCGGCGAATCCGAGGCCGGCGACGAGCCGGCCCAGCTCGTCGCCGGGCAGCCCCGCCCAGGGTTTGGTGAAGACGGACCACAGATAGGTCATTCAGCGGCCTCCCAGCCCACTCATGGTGATACCTCGGACGAACCAGCGTTGCGTCAGGAAGAACAGGATGATCAGCGGGACCGTGGTGACGGTGGCAGCCATCAGCAGCAGATTCCACTGCGTGCCGTTGGTGTCCTGGAACACCTGCAGTCCGACCGACGCCGTCCGGGTGGCGTCGCTGTTGGAGATGACCAACGGCCACAGAAGGTTGTTCCACTGACCGATGAACTTGAACACCGCCAGGGTCGCGATCGCCGGGACCGCCAGTGGCACGATCACCCGGATGAACGCCTGCCAGCGGTTGGCGCCGTCGAGCCGGGCGGCCTCCTCGTAGTCGCGCGGGATGCCGAGGAAGAACTGCCGGAGCAGGAACACCCCGATCGCGGTGAACGCGTGCGGCAGGATCATGCCCGGCCAGGTGTCGATGCCGTGCAGCTTCGCGACCAGCACGAACTGCGGGATCAGCGTCACCTGCGAGGGGATCATCAAGGTGGCGAGGTAGATGCCGAACAGCCAGCTGCGGCCGGGGAAGTTCAGCCGGGCGAACGCGTACGCCGCGAGCGCCGCCGTCACGGTCTCCAGCAGGGTCGTCCCGCCGGCGAAGTAGACGGTGTTCAGTAGGTACTTGCCGAGCGGCACCAGTTCGAAGGCCCGGGTCAGGTTCTCCGGATGCCAGCTGCTCGGCCAGAACGACGGCTTGGCGGCCATCGACTCGGCGTCGGACTGGAACGCGACCAGCACCATCATCACGACCGGGATCAGCGTGACCGCGGTCACCAGGAAGCACGCGAAGACAACCAGCTTCCGCTGCACGACCTTGTTCGAGACCACTGGGAGCGCTTCAGTTGTCATAGTGCACCAGCCTCCGCTGGAAGAAGAACTGCGTGGCGGTGATCAGCACGATGAAGGCGAACAGGACCAGCGACTGCGCGGCGGCGTACCCCTGGTCGTAGTTCTCGAAGCCGGTCCGGTAGATGTACATCACCAGCGTGGTCGTGCGCGTGCCCGGTCCGCCGTTGGTCATGATGAGGGCCTGGTCGAACACCTGGAACGAGCCGATGATCGAGGTGACGATCACGAAGAACAGTGCTGGTGACAGCATCGGCAGCGTCACGTTCCGCAAGCTCTGCCACGGTGAGGTGCCGTCGACTCGCGCGGCCTCGTAGAGCTGCTGCGGGATCGCCTGCAGACCCGCCAGGAACACGACCATGCCGAAGCCGAAGCTCTTCCACACGCTCATCAGGATCAGCGCCGGCATCGCCCAGTTGTCCGAGATCAGCCAGGCCGGCCCGTGGATGCCGAACAGCCCGAGCGCGGCGTTCGCCAGACCGTCGTGCGGGATGTAGAGCCAGATCCAGACGAACGCGACGGCTACCGTGATCGTTGCGTACGGCAACAGCAGGAGCGAGCGGAAGACGGCGATCCGGCGCAGGCCCTGATTCAGCAGCAGCGCCAGCGCGAGGCTCACCAGGATCGTCAGCGGCACGCTCACGAAGGTGAAGTACGCCGTGTTGCCGAGCGCCGACCAGAAGGTCGGGTCGGGGCCGAGGCGGGCGAAGTTGCGCAGGCCGGCCCAGGTGGGTGGGCTGAACAGGTTCCAGTCGAGCAGCGAGATGACGCCGGCGGCGACGACCGGGCCGGCGGTGAAGATCAGGAATCCGATCAGGCTCGGCAGCAGGAACAGCCAGGCGGTGAGCGACTCACGGTTGCGCCAGCGCGGCGTCGGTTTCGAGGCGGGACGTGATGGTACGGCGGTCGCCGGCACGGGTTCGGTGGTGGTGGTCAGGGCCATCGGGATCACCCCCTCCTGGCGGTGGCTTGGCGGATGTTGTCCAGGTGCTGCCGCATCAGTACGTCGAGACGCGGAGTCACTCCGGCAATTGCCTCGGGCACCGGAACCTGACCGAGGAAGGTGCGCGGCAGGTCCTGGCCGAGCAGCTGCTTGACCTGGTTCCAGTTCGTGGTGACGTCGAACGGGTGTCCGCCCGCCACCTTGCCGGCCAGGATGTCCTGGACGATGCCGAGGTTGTCCGGCGGCGGCTGGAACGCGCTGCCGGCGCTGAACCGGGCCGGGTTGTTCCGGCCGGCCTTGGCGTAGATGTCCAGGGCGCCCGTGCTGGTGAGCGTCTTCAGCAGCTTCCACGCGAGGTCGAGATCGGCACCCTCGCGCACCCCCGATGGAATCGCGAAGCTGGAGCCGGAGACCCGCGGCGTGCTGCCGGCGGCACCGGCCGGGAACGGGATGATGTCCCAGTCGAACTCGGCCTTGCGCACGTTGACGACCTGCCACGGGCCGTTCTGCATGAAGGCGACGTTGCCCGCCAGGAAGTTCGACAGCGAGCTCTCGGTGACGAGGTTCTTGATCGGCGGTGTGACCTTGTCCTTGACGAACAGGTCGATGACGAACTGCACCGCCTCCATCGCCTCCGGCTCGCCGAGGATGCTGCGGGAGGCGTCCTGGCTCATCACGTTGCCGCCGGCGCAGTAGATCCACGACACCAGGTCGTCGATCGCCGGCGCGCAGGTGAAGCCGTACTGGTCCGGCGCGTGGGTCAGCTCGACGGCAAGGTCGCGGAACGTTGCCCACGGCATCGGCTCGGTCCGCGACGGCAGCGCGATGCCCTGCTTCTGCAGCAGGCTCTTGTTGTAGTACATGACGGTGGGCGCGACGTCGAACCCGATCGCGTACGTCTTGCCGTTGAAGCTCGAGATCTTCTGGATCGGCTGGTAGAAGTCGTCCAGGTCGAAGTCGGAGTCACCCTCGATCAGGTCGTCCAGCGGCCGGTGCGCACCGCGGGCGGCGTACGTCGGGATGAGTGTGCCGTTCAGCGCGGTCACCAGGCCGGCCGTCCCACTCACCAGTTGGAGGTCGAGCTTGGTCGGGTAGGGGCCGGACGGGGTCAGGGTCGGGACGGACTTCACCTCGAGCTGCTGCTCGACGTACGCGCTGAAGTCCTGCCAGACCTTCCGCTCCGCGGCGCTGCTCGACCACATGGCCCAGGTGGCCGATCCGTCCGGTGGCCCGGACGAGCAGCCGGCCACGGCCAGCCCCAACCCGGCCAGGCCGCTGAGTTCGAGAAAGCTGCGGCGGGACAGCTTCGTGCTCATGGTTGTCTCCTCACCGATAGAGCAGGTCGATCGACTCGGCGCGGATTCGCTCCTCGTCGACCTGAACGCCCAGTCCAGGGGCGGTGGGGACCGTTGCGACGGCCTTGGTGATGCTCAGTCCCTCGACGTACAGATCCGACAGCAGCTCCGGCCCGTTGAGCTCGGCGGGAAGAGCGAGCTCGAGCTGACTGAACACATGCAGCGCGGCGGCGAATGCGACTCCGCAGTCGGTGAGGCCGCTGGCGAGGATCTCGAGACCGCCGGACAGCGCGGTCTGGGCGGTCTTGAGTGCGTTCCGTAGGCCGCCGGACTTGCAGACCTTGATCACGACCAGGTCCGCGGCGTCCAGCCGGATCGCCCGGGCCAGGTCCTGCGCGGAGAAGCTGCCCTCGTCGATCGCGATCGGCAGGTCGATCAGCTCACGCAGCCGCTGCATCGCGAGCGTGTCCGTGCTCGGCACGGGCTGCTCGACACAGTGGATCGTGTGGATGTCCCTGGTCCGGTCAAGCAGTTGCCGCAGCGCGCTGGGGCGGTACGACTGGTTCGCGTCGAGCCACAAGGGCTTGCCGCCGGCCACCTCGGCCACGGTCCGGATCGCCTCGGTGTCCGCATCCAGATCGCCCCCGATCTTGACCTTGTACGCCGGGTAGTCCGACGACTGGATCGCATGGTCGCGGACCGCCTCCTGGTCGCCGACCCCGATGGCTGAGCAGAGCGGGATCTCGTCGTACACCTTGCCGCCGAGCAGCGCGTGCACGGGGACACCGGCGAGCTTGCCGGCCGCGTCGTGCATCGCGACGTCGACGGCGGCGCGGGCGAAGGGGAAGCCGTTCGAGACCGCGGGGCTGAGGCGCTTGGCGGCGCGCTGATGGAAGAGCTCGACGTCGAACGGGGTGAGTTCGAGCAGGATCGGGGCGAGGTGCCGCCTGATCACGACGGCCATCGTCTCGGCGGTCTCGTAGCTCCAGCTGGGGAGTGCCCTCTGCTCTCCCCATCCGACCACACCGTCCTCGGTGGTCAGCTTCACGAACACCACCGCGGCGGCCTGATCCGGAGCGGCGCCGGGGGAGCCGACCGCTCCGCTGCCGAGCACGAACCGGCGGGCGAACGGCACCGCGACCGGGAAGACTTCGACCTGGGCGATCCGGGACATCGGGTCCTCCTCTCAGGCCGCGATCGACCAGACGGCCGGATCGACGAAGCTGGGTCCGCGGGTGCCGTCCTCGAGCCACTTCAGTGCGTCGGCCAGCACGTACCCGGCGAGCGCGAGGTGACCTTCCGTGGTGTCGCCGGCGACGTGCGGGCTGAGCAGCAAGTTGGACGCTTGGAGGATCGTCGCGTCGAAGGACGGCGGCTCGGGGTCGTAGACGTCGAGAGCGGCGTACAGGCGTCCGTCCAGCACGTGGTCGAGCAGTGCCTGCTGGTCGATCGCGGGTCCACGGGACGAGTTCACGACGACCGCCCCGTCGGGGATCCGCCCGATCAGCTCGCGGGAGATCATGCCCTTGGTCTCCGGCACGTTCGGGACGTGGATCGACAAGTACGCGCTCTCGACCGTCTCCCGCAGTCCGGTGGTGCGGACGCCGAGCTGATCCGCGCGCTCGGCAGTGAGGTAGGGGTCGTAGACCACGAGGTCGCAGTGGAAGGGCTGCAGCAGCGTGATGAGTGCGCGGGCCGTGCTGCTCGCGCCGACGATGCCGACCTTGGCACCGGCGAGCTCGTGGCCGCGGAAGCCGGTCTGCTTCCAGCCACCGTGCCGGATCGCCTGGTCGAAGCGGGGGAGACGACGGGCCAGGGTGAGCATCGAGGCCAGGCAGTACTCGCCGACGGACCAGGCGATCCGCGGGCCGGCCGAGAAGACCGCGACACCCTGGTCGAGGATGACGGGGTCGATCAGGTTCTTGACCGTGCCGGCCGCGTGCGCGACCACCTTCGGTCCGTTGCCGTCGGCCCAGAGTTCCTTGCCGAGGTGCGGCGTACCCCAGCTGGTCAGGAGTACGTCGGCACCGGCCACCAGTTCGGGCACGGCTGCCGGGTCCAGCGCCGGCGGCTTGCCGGGCGCTGCCGGTCCGGCGGCGTGAGCGGACTGCGCCCAGACGACCTCGAACCGGTCCTCGAGCAGGCGACGGGTCTGCGGGTCGACCACGTCGTCGGCACGTTCGGGGGACATCAGGGCAACGAGTTTCGGCACCGTGGGGGCTCCTTCGCTTGAGCGTCGCTCTGACGGTAGGCGCTTTCCGTTATGCAGGTCCAAGCCCGATTTCGCATGAACCGATACCGTGCCGGTATGGACCTGTCGCTCCAGCAACTGCGCGGCTTCGTCGCCGTCGCCGAGGAACTCCACTACGGCCGCGCCGCCCAGCGGCTGAACATGACCCAGCCGCCGCTGACCCGGCAGATCCAGGGCCTGGAGCGATCTCTCGAGGTCCGGCTGTTCGACCGGACCGGCCGGGGAGTCCGGCTGACCGCGGCCGGCGACGTCTTCCTCGAACACGCCCGCCGAGTACTCGCCCTGCTCGAAGTCGCCCCGGAAGCGACGCGGCGCGCGGCCGAGGGACAGACCGGGACCCTGCGGATCGCCTTCACCGCGATCGGTGCGTACGCCGTACTGGCCGACTTCCTCACCATGATCGCGAAGCGGACTCCGGCGGTGACCGCCGAGCTCACCGAGTTGGTCAGCCCGTCGCAGTTCGAGGCGTTGGCGAACTTGGAGATCGATCTCGGACTGGTTCGACCACCGATCCCGTCGCAGTTCGAGTCGGTGCTGGTCCACTCGGAGGACCTGGTGGTCGCCGTACCGGCTTCCCATCCGCTGGCGGAGGGAGACTCGCCGGTCGCGCTGGTCGACGTGACGGATGGCTACATCGGCTACAGCCCGGAAGGATCGCAGTACCTGCATGACATCTGTGCGGCGATGATCGGGATGGACCGGTACGCCGTCAGCCAGCTGGCCTCGCAGGTTCCGACGATGCTGGCGCTGGTCAGGGCCGGATTCGGTTGTGCGTTGATCCCGCGCTCGATCAAGGCGATGGGAGTCGACGGGGTTCGTTACCGGGAGCTCGACCCGGCCGACGCGCACTCGGTGACGCTGCACGCTTGCTGGAGTCCGGACAGTCCCAACCCTGCTCTCCAGCGCCTGGCCGAGTCACTGCGGGAGAACCCCCACCTCGACGCGTGATCGCTTGACGTGGAGTGCACTCGAATCCGTAGTGTGCGAAGCATGACAGCACAGCACAAGATCGGTTCGGGATTCGGGCACGACAGCACCGCGGACGATGTTCTGGCCGGCATCGACCTGACCGGCAAGCTGGCGGTCGTCACCGGCGGCTACTCGGGCCTCGGCCTGGAGACGACCCGTGCGTTGACCAAGGCCGGTGCGCACGTCGTCGTACCGGCGCGACGGCCCGGCGCCGCTCGCGAGGTGTTGGCCGACGTCTCGGGTGTCGAGGTCGACGAGCTCGATCTTGGTGATCTGGACAGTGTGCGTGCGTTCGCGGACCGGTTCCTCGCGTCGGGGCGCGGCATCGACATCCAGATCGACAACGCGGCGATCATGGCCAGCCCCGAGACCCGGGTCGGCGCCGGCTGGGAGGCACAGTTCGCGACCAACCACCTTGGCCACTTCGCGCTGGTGAACCGGCTGTGGCCCGCGCTGACGGCCGACGGCGGCGCTCGCGTCGTGTCGGTGTCGTCGACGGGGCACCGGCGGTCGGACATCCGGTGGGACGATCTGGAGTTCAGGCTGGGCTACGACAAGTGGGAGGCGTACGGGCAGGCGAAGACGGCCAACGTGCTGTTCGCCGTCCAACTGGATGCCCTCGGCAAGGATTCCGGCGTGCGTGCGTTCGCGTTGCACCCAGGCGGGATCCTGACGCCGCTGCAGCGTCATCTGACCCGCGAGGAGATGGTCGGCTACGGCTGGATCGACGAGGACGGCAACCCGGTCGGCCGGGGCTTCAAGTCACCCGAGCAGGGAGCAGCCACTCAGGTCTGGGCCGCGACGTCGCCGCAGCTCGACGGTCTGGGCGGAGTCTTCTGCGAGGACTGCGAGGTCGCGGAGGTCTCCACCGACGACAGCCCGGGCGTCCGGCCGTACGCCGTGGACCCGGCTTCGGCGGAGCGGTTGTGGACCGTCTCGGCCGAGCTCACGGGAGTGAACGCCTTCGGGTAAAGTGGTCAGCACCGCAACGGCGGACGAAGGAGGTGGGACCGATCACCAGTCAGGCAGGTTGGTTGCTCCCGCCTCGAGTGGTCAGCGTCGTCCGCTGACCGCGGGAGCCTCGTAGTCGAAGGGGTTCTGTGTCTGTTTCTTCTGTTCCATCATTCGACCTCGGCAGCATTGTCGACCGGTTGCGCGCGGCCGGTTGCGTGTTCGCCGAGGACGAGGCGGCGATGATCGCCGAGACCGCTCGCGACGACGCCGAACTGAAGGCCATGGCCGATCGCCGGATCGCCGGGCTGCCGCTCGAACATGTCCTCGGCTGGGCCTCTTTCCGCGGGCTGCGGATCGCCGTTGATCCCGGGGTGTTCATTCCACGCCGTCGGACCGAGTTCCTGGTCGCCGAAGCGCTGCGGGTGACCTCGCCGGGCGCCGTCGTACTCGATCTGGGGTGTGGCTCGGGTGCGTTGGGTGCCGCGATCGCGGCCGAACGGCAGGTGTCGTTGTACGCCGCCGACATCGAGCCGGCCGCGGTTCGGTGTGCGCGGCGCAATCTCGTGCCTTGGCGGGGCTCGGTCTATCAGGGCGATCTGTTCTCCGCGTTGCCGGATGAGCTACGGGGGCGGATCGACGTACTGCTGGCGAATGTGCCGTATGTGCCGACGAACGAGATCCGGCTGTTGCCGCCGGAGGCGCGGTTGTACGAACCGCATGTGACGCTCGACGGTGGGCCGGACGGGCTGGCGGTGTTGCGCCGGGTGGTCGCGGCGGCGCCCGAGTGGCTCGGTCCTGGTGGTCACGTGTTCGTGGAGATGAGCGAGCATCAGGCGCCGCTGGCGAGGGCGGTGATGGTCGAGCACGGTCTGGCCGCCGAGATCGTCGCTGACGACGACCTCGGCGCGACCGTTGTGTATGGCATCAAACCCGCCGCTGCACGTGCAGGAGGTAGTCGCGCCGGTTGAGCGGGTCGTGGTCGGTGCGCGGGCGCTCCGGGATCGGTCCGGTGACCGGCTGGTAGCGCTCGAACGCCGACTCCAGCACGCCCTCGCCGCGGGTGAGGGCGGGCAACTGCTGCTCGAACTCGTACACGGCCGCCGCGGGGATTTCTCCTTCCAGGGTTGAGGTTTCCGCGGCCAGTGCCGGCACCTGCGGGATCGCGCGCAGGCGGGCCAGCGCGGACAGGACGGCACGGGTCGTGTCGGTCGGCATCTCCAGCCGGAACCGGTGCATCGGCTCATGGACCTGGGTGCCGGCCTGTCGCAGCGCCGTCATCAGGACCAGGGGAGTGAGGTTCCGGAAGTCGCCCGCCGTACTCGACATGCTCTTGTCGAAGACGGCGTGCGCATGGCTCTGCCGGGCCGAGTAGCCCGAATGCGTCATCACCACGCGCGCGTCCGGGATCTGCCAGCCGTGGATGGCCTGGTGGAGTGTCTCCCGGACGGTCTCCTCGACCGCCTTGATGAACGCGTACGGCATCGAGCCGAGCTCCACCTCGAGCTCGAACGTCACCCCGGTGTTGACCGGCGCCGGCTCGACCCGCAGACCGACGGTGGCCAGGAACGGGTTCGCGTCCTTCTTGTTGAACTCCACCGCCTCGCCGGTGCCGAGCAGCCGCTCGATGCAGATCGTGGTGGTCTCGCGGAACTCGACGTCGATCGCGAACTCGGTCGCGAGCGTCGTCTGGATGACCTCCTTCTGCACCTCGCCGTACAGCGACACGTAGGTCTCCTGCCGCAGGTCGTCCTGGCGCAGGTTGATCAGCGGGTCCTGCTCGGCGAGCTGAGCCAGCGCCACCCGGAGATTCCCCTTGTCCGACGGCCGTGTCGGCGAGATCACCGTCTCCAGGGTCGGCGGAGCGAAGAAGCCGGTCGTCGTGGCCGGGGTCGGCTGGTCGGTCGCGGTGATGCGATCGCCGATCTGGATGTCGGCGAGGCCCCACAGCTTCCCGATCTGGCCGGCGTTGACGGCGGCCGCCGTACCTTCGCCGATCACCTCGAGAGCGGTCAGCTTGGCCTCTCCGGTGTCGCCGAAGCGCAGCCGGTCGCGGACGTGCGCCGTACCGGAGAACATCCGGACGTAGGCGACCTTCTCGCCGGCCGGGCCGCGCTCGACCTTGAAGACCGATCCGTCGACCCGCTCCTGGTCGGTGCCGGCCAAGGGGAGGAACTCACGGATGCCCGCGGTCAGGGCGTCGGTGCCGACGCCGGTGATCGCGGAGCCGAAGTAGACCGGGTGGACGAGGGCCTGCTTGGTCTGCCGGGCGAGCGCACACCGGAGAACGTCATGCGAGAGCGCCTTCTCGTTCTCCACGAACCTTCGCAGCAGGTCCTCGTCGTTCTCCGTGAGCACTTCGAGCAGGGCGCCGTACGGATCGCTCCCGCTGTACGGCGTGAAGGTCGCCTCGCGGGTGCCGAGCCGGGTGGCCGACCCCATCGGGACGATGGCCGGCGTCAACTTGTCCGCGATCGACTTGAGTACGGCGTCGTACTGCGCGCCGGACCGGTCGAGTTTGTTGACGAAGATCAGGGTCGGGATCTTCAGGCGCTGCAGCGTGCGCATCAGCACGCGGGTCTGCGCCTGCACGCCCTCGACCGCCGAGATGACCAGCACCGCGCCGTCGAGCACGCTGAGCGCGCGCTCGACCTCGGCGATGAAGTCCGGGTGGCCGGGGGTGTCGATCAGGTTGACCGTGACCGGGTCGTCGTCATGACCGATCACGAACGACACGACCGCCGACTTGATGGTGATACCGCGCTGGCGCTCCAGCGCGAGGGAATCGGTCTGGGTACTGCCGCTGTCGACGCTGCCGATCTCGTCGATGACGCCGGCCGCGTAGAGCAGCCGCTCGGTCAGACTCGTCTTACCGGCGTCGACATGCGCCAGGATCCCGAGGTTCAGTAATTTCACGCAGCTTCATGTCCCTTGAACAGGTGTCGATGGCTTCCACGGCGAACATGAAGCGAGGTCGCATGGCAGCTCTCCTTGATAGACACCTGTTTTCGGACGAGTCCGAGTACAGCAGCCCCCGGCCCACCCCGGCAAACGGTTTAGCCCTCCGCTACACCGTAGGCTGCTGTCATGCCCATCCACTCCCGCTGCGCACGTGCCTGACCTCTCGAAGCCGCCAGGGTCACGAAGGAGCTGCCGGGCTAGTTGTACCGGGACAAGACGTTGGTGGCAGGTGAGTTGGGGTTGACGTGAGGAGAACCTCCGGTTGGGGTGTGGCTTGTCGAAGGCTTCACACTCACC